>CAZKQY010000482.1:0-2936 GCA_964555005.1 uncultured Syntrophotalea sp.
GGTGTTGGTCTGTGGTGGACTGTCGGGGGTGATGGAAGCGGCCTGCCGGGGTTGTAGCGAAGTCGGGGGGGAGACCCTTGGCCTGTTGCCCGGTGGTGATGCAGCGACGGCTAATCCTTATGTAACCCTGGCGGTGCCAACCAATATGGGCCATGCTCGTAATGTGATCATTGCTCACACCGCTCAGGTGTTGATTGCTGTTGAAGGGGAATACGGCACTCTATCGGAAATAGCCGTGGCGCTCAAACTGGGTAAGCCGGTGGTGGTTTTGAACAGCTGGCCGAGTATCGAAGGTGTGATTGCGGCTGCTTCTGCTGAAGAAGCGGTGGCGTTGGCTTTACAACTGGCCGCCGGCCAAAGGGAGACTTGACCATGATCGAACAATCGACCTTGCAATGCTCTCGTGAGTTTTCCAGCCAATTCATCGAATGGCTGCGGGGTAAAGGGACCGTGCTCATCGTTACCCATGACCATCCGGATCCTGATTCCCTGGCTGCGGCTATGGCCCTGAAACACCTGATTTTGGTCAAGACCGGCCAAAGTTCGACCATTGCTTATGGGGGGGTTGTAGGTCGCGGCGAAAACAAGGTCATGGTGGAAAAGCTGGAGATCGAACTGGTACCGTTGGAAGGGCTCGATTTTCATCAGTATCAGGTGGTCTGTATGGTCGATACCCAGCCGCAGGTGGGCAATAATTCGCTACCTGCCGACTGCAAGGTCGATCTGGTGATCGATCACCATCCACTGCAGGAGTCTTGCCGGGAGTGTCGCTGGGTCGATGTGCGCGAAGACTATGGAGCTTCGGCGACCATCCTCTTTGAATATTTGCTGGCCCAGGAAATCAACCTTTGCACCAAGCTGGCGACGATCCTTTTTTACGCCATCAAATCCGAAACTCAGGATCTTGGCCGGGAGTGGAGCCCTGCCGACCGCCAAGCTTATCTGCATTTGCTGCCGTTGAGTAACAACCGTATCCTGTTTGATATCATTCATCCCGAGGTGCCGCGGGAATACTTTGCCGCTTTCAGCCTGGCGATTCGCAATGCCCGAATCTTCAGCGATGTACTGGTGTTCAACCTCTATGAGATTAATAATCCCGATATCGTTGCGGAAATGGCCGACTTTCTGCTGCGGGTGGATCAGGTGAAGATCGTGCTCGGCATGGGGCATTATCACGGCGGCGAGATTCTCTCTTTTCGCACCCTGTTGCCCGATATTCGCGCTGGGGAGGTAATGCAGACGGTGATCGTCGGATTGGGTACCGCCGGTGGACATGGGATGATCGCCGGGGGGCAGATTCGTTCTGTATCCAAGGAGCTAACGGCCCAGAATGATCTGCAGGAAACTCTGATCGGGCGGTTGTTGCACTGCCTTAAACGTCCTGTCAGCCTTGGTCAGCCGCTGGTGGTCACTTGACCTGCTTGTAGTGCATTGCGTTGACACCCCGGATACACTGGGGTATAAGAAGGCCCCAGTTTGCGAGGTAGTTATGTTGCGATTCTTTTTCCTGTTACTGATGTTGCTGCCGGCGTTGAACGCCTCCGAGGCAGCGGTCGAGTTGGCTCTCGAAGGGCATTCCCCGGTTACCATTAATGAAGTTTATCACCGAGAAGGGGTTGCGTATCTGGCCGTCGACGAGGTATTGCCGGTGCTCGGTTTGTCCGGATCCTGGGATTCGGTAAAACATGTCTATTCGATCGAGACCCCTTTTGGCAGGGCACTGATGTCTCCCGGTAGTCAGTTTTTGCGTCTTGGCGGTCAGTTTCAGCCACTTACCAATCCTCCCAGCTTTATCGATGGCCGGTTGCGGGTTGACGAAAACTTTGTGGTGATTCATTTGCCTGCCTTGCTGAATCTTTCCGTGTATTATCGTAACCTCGATCCCAGCGTTGAACAGCTGCCGACCGATAGTTCTCTTGATCGCCTGTTCTCCTTTTTGTTGCGTAAACAGAAGCCGGCCGGCGTTAAGGGTCTGCGGGCCGTAGCCATCGATCCCGCCCATGGCGGGGCGGATCCGGGCTGCATGGGGCCGAAGGGCTTGAAAGAGAAAGAAGTGGTTCTGGCCGTTGCTCAGGGCTTGCAAAAGCGTTTTAAAATGCGCCTTGGCCTGCCGGTTTATTTAAGCCGTGATGCCGATTACTCAATGACAGCGGCACAACGTTTTGCTGCTGTTAATAAACCCGAGGTTGATGCCTTGATTTTGCTGCATGCCCAGGCTTCTTTGAGTGAGTCTGCCCGTGGGGTGGTACTGTTTATCCGGGCTCAGGAACAACAGGCAGAGGAAGGCGGGGACAGTATGGCTCTGGCTGTTCAATTAAGTCAGGCCCTGAGCCAGGCCGGCATTCAGGTGGCTGCTATTGAGCGGGCTTCCCTGTTGCCACTGGGGCAGGGAGATTTGCCTACCGTATTGGTGGAACTCGGTTATTTAAGCAATCCGACCGATCGAGAAATTCTCGGTCAGTCTGTCGGTCAGGAACGTCTGGCCGAAGCCCTTTATCGTGGCTTGAAGGCCTTTGCTCAACAGCAGTAGGAGATGAAATAAAATGACGGAAGCTCTTTTTGTTCGTGCCGATGGTCGATTGCCGAATCAGTTACGCCCGGTTTCTTTTGTGCGCGGGTTCACCCGTTATGCGGAAGGTTCGGTTCTGGTTTCTTTTGGCGAGACACGTGTGTTGTGTAATGCTTCCGTTGAAGAGGGGGTTCCGTCTTTTATGCGTGGCAAGGGTGGTGGCTGGGTGACGGCCGAGTACTCTATGCTGCCGCGAGCCACCCATACCAGGTCCGCACGAGAATCCATGCGCGGCAAGGTGGGGGGACGCACCTACGAAATTCAACGTCTCATTGGTCGTTCGATGCGGGCGGTGGTGGATTTAGAAGCCCTTGGCGAACGGACCGTGGTTCTCGATTGCGATGTGCTGCAGGCCGACGGCGGCACC
>CAZKQY010000483.1:0-2131 GCA_964555005.1 uncultured Syntrophotalea sp.
GCCGCCCTCAACCGGTTTACTATTATCTTTGAAGACAGAATGCCCGCTTACTGACAGCCAAAACCAAAGTCATTTACACAAACTGATTGACAGGCCCCAACCTGAGTCAGAGCTCATCCACATAAACAAACTCGCCGGAGGCACCAAGACAGCTAACCAATCATTTCAACTCACTCCTCTGCCCCCCAAACACAATAAGGACATCCTTTCTAGGATGTCCTTATTGATCAAGCCAACTATCCGAGCAGTAGCATCGGATAGTCGGTAGACCGACTTCCCAACAGTTACCGCAGCAGAGCGCTACATACCGCCGGTCTTGGGTGAGAGCCCGGCTACCTGTCTGCCAAGAGCTGCATTCAGCCTGAGCTGACCCGTCCACAAAAAATTCCATCCCCAAAAAGAAACAAGCCCCTTGATTGGCAATCGAGGGACTTGTTTCTATTCAATTAAATTGCACCCTGTGAAATAAGCGTCTTTCGGCCAAAAAGTTATTCCCGCTCGGCCCGATCAAAAGCGGCCTGAGCCCCGCGATAATCTCCCAGACCACTGCGCGCTTGACCGATGATGCGCCAGTTTTCCCCCTGCAGAGTACGGTCCCCGGCCGCAAAGCCGTTCGATTTGGCGGCCAGGCTTTCCGCCTGCCGGTAGAGCCCCGAGTCAAGACGCACCCGGGCCAACTCCTGCCAAAGCAAGGCATTGTGCGGCTCGATACGAAGCGCTCGTTCAAGACTGGCTCCGGCCTGTTCGAACTCTCCGGCCGCATTCTGGCTATGCGCCCTTTCTAGCAGCGCCACTATCGCCAAATTACTCGACGCTACAGGACCGGGCTTGATCGGTTGAACGACAGTACAACCGGCCAACATCAGAATCAGCAGCAAGGGGATACTCTGACGTAAAACTCTCATCGAAAGATCCTTTTAAACCAACTTTTTATTGGATTGCCTATGGAGCCCGACCCACAGACAGCCGACTCGGTAGGCGCAGAGCCCGTGACAAAAGGCAGTTCAACAGCGTCGGGACAGCCGGCGGCACTGCGCAGACCCGACTGGGATTCAATCCAGACATGTTCGATACTGTCCGGCACCGGCAGAACCAACGGTTCAAGATCCAGACCGGTCATCATCTCCGCCCACACGGTCATTGCTCCGCCGGCCCCGGTCAACCCCGCCGGCTGGTTATCATCGCGGCCAACCCAGACCACCCCCAACCGATCGCCACTAAAACCGGCAAACCAACTATCCCTGAATTCATCTGTGGTACCGGTCTTACCGGCAAGATTCAGCTCCGCCGGCAGGTAACGATGCAGACCCTGAGCTGTGCCCTGCTGAACCACCTCCTGCAGAGCCACAGTTAATAGATAATTGGATGCCGCATCGACGACCTGCTCGACCCTAAGAGGATAACGCTGCAACGGCTGACCAGCAAAAGTCAACACTTCGCGAATGGCCCGCAGCGGGGTACGAAAACCACCGCTGGCCAGGGTCTGATAGAGTTGCGTTACCTCCAGAGGAGAGAAGGTGTCGGCGCCGAGCAGACTGGCGGCATACCCTGAAACCTCCCGATCGATACCGAGCTGACGCAGATTATCCAGCACCAATGGTACCCCAAGCTGCAGACCGAGGCGAGCCGTCGAGACATTATAAGAGTGCGTCAGAGCCGTATGCAGTGGCACCTGTCCGTGAAACTTTTTATCGTAATTCTGCGGCTGCCAATCCTTCGTTCCAGGCTGTTGCAGCAACAGCGGGCTGTCGTCAAGCAAGGTGGACAGGGTATAGTTCCGGGGTTGCTGCAAAGCGGTGAGATAAACCACCGGCTTGATCAGCGAACCGATAGGACGCTGGGCATCGAGAGCCCGGTTGAAGCCCTCGAAACGGGGATCGCGGCCTCCGACCACCGCCTGTACCTCGCCATTTTGCACGTCAGTTATTAGCAGCGCGCCTTGCAAACTGTCCGCCGCGATGCCGCGGCTCTGCTCCAGCCGTTTCAGCTGCTGACTCAGCGCCTTCTCGGCGGATCGTTGCACCCAGGGATTAAGGGTGGTGAAAATCTGTAAACCTTCCGAGCGCAGATCTTCTTCACGGTAGTCACGACGCAACTGACGATGCACTAAACTCAAAAAGGCCGGATAAGG
>CAZKQY010000484.1:0-1545 GCA_964555005.1 uncultured Syntrophotalea sp.
GGGGCCAGCAACAGACCGGTTTCAGGCAAGTCAAGCCAGCGCATGAGGACAGCATCCTCGGCACGGGGCCGGCGACCGAGGCCCGGCAGAATAACCGTGTCGAACTCCAGCCCCTTAGCCTTGTGAATAGTCATGATTTGCAAGGATTCGTCGGCAAGAGGATCGGCGGCGGCATACAGCTTGCCAAGTTTGTCAGCAAGAGCCTCAAAGGGCAACAGGTCACCGCCTTGATCAAGCTTGTCCAGCAGTCCAAGGACAGCATCGGCATCAAGGAGCCCGGCCGCATCCAAACATCCGGGACCTCCGAGGGCCAGCCAGGCTCCCTCGACCAGTACCCGCAGCGACACCCTGCCCCGTTGGACCATGGTCTGGCTTAACAGGGCCGATACTCGATCCAGGCGTTGGCGGCCATCGGCAGAAAGCCCCATCAATCGTTGCGGCTGACGCAACAGCTCAGCCATGATGGCATCGGGGGTTTCGCCGCTCAAAACATGCAGATCCGCCAGGCTTAATCCACACCATGGCGCGCGCAGCACGGCTAAGTGAGCAATGCGATCAGCAGGATGCAGCAAGGCCCGGGTCAAGGCGAGCAAATCCCGGGCAACGGGCCGTTTGGCCAGAGAATCGATCTCCTGGGCGCGAAATCTCAGCCCCGCTGCACGAAGGGCAGGCAATATTTCGCTGAGATGCGTTCGCGCTCGTACCAGCACCGCCACGGTGCCCTGAGGGTCATCCCGCTGCGCCTGACGTACCAGTTCCACCAGCTGCGCTGCCTCAGCCCCATCGTCCCGACCAACGGAAGGGTGACAAGTTACCGCCGGATTATCCAGGACCCCACGGGCCGCCACCGACGGTGCGTAGGTGACGCCCCCCAAGGCCTCGTCTTCACGTTCAGGGAACAGAAACGGAAACACCCGATTTACCCAGGCAACGATCCCTGCCTGCGAGCGGAAATTGGTCGTAAGATAGAGAGGCGTAAGACGCAACTGATCGATGCCCTGCTGGCGGGCCTGCAGATACAGGCCAACTTCCGCCTCGCGAAAGCGGTAAATGGATTGCATGGGGTCGCCAACCAGAAACAGACTGCGGCCATCACCGCACTGCCAGCCGGCGGTGAGCTTCTTCAGCAATAAATACTGTCCCCAGGAAGTGTCCTGAAATTCATCCACCAGAATGTGGCGAATGCGACTGTCCAGATGCAATAACAGGTCGGTAGGCGCATCGACATCGCCAAGGGCTTGCCCGGCGGACAGGGCCACCTGGACGAAATCACATTGGCCCCGTTCCTTAAACACCAACCAGAGTTCGGCCACAGCTCGTGGCAGTAGAGTCACCAGGGCCTGCAGCACCTGCCACTGCTCCGTTTCATAAACCACCGGCGGCAAGGAGTTCACCTCGCCAAACAAGGCAACAACAGCCTCCCTTTGGTCGAGATCCTCCAGCAACAGACCCATTTCTTCCTTCATGGAGGCATCGGGCTCTTTTTTGCCGGGCAGAAAACCGCAGTTCTTATCAAGCCGCTTTCGCAAAGTACCACTGCGGGTC
>CAZKQY010000485.1:0-3097 GCA_964555005.1 uncultured Syntrophotalea sp.
GTCGAACAAGGCCGCGGCCACCCGGTTGACCTCTTCCATCACCCCTTGGCGCACCGGTAGCGACAGGTGGAACAGCTCGGTGACGTGGTCCTTGGTGAAGAGCAGGCAATAACCGGGGAAAAACTGGTCGCGGTTAAGGGTCAGGTAGCAGTGCTCCAGTTTGGCAATGCGCAGGTCCGGTTGCTCGGTCCAGCGGTGACACATGGGGCAATTCATTGGGGATCAAAGGTCCCTTCGAAAACCTGCACCGCCGGTCCGGTCATAAAGACGCTGCCGTCTTTTGCCCATTCCAGTTCCAGGTCGCCACCTAGCAGATGGTTGAGGATGGTCCGTTCGGTGCGTTCGTTGAGTATGCCGGCGACGGCCACCGCCGAAGCGCCGGTGCCGCAGGCCAGAGTCTCGCCGGCGCCCCGCTCCCAGGTGCGTTGTTTGACTTCGCCGGGAGAGATAATCTCAACAAACTCGACGTTGGTGCGGTTGGGGAACAGGTCGTGATTCTCGATGACCGGGCCGTACTTCTCCAAAGGAAATTCATCAACATTATCGACGAAGATTATGCAGTGGGGGTTGCCCATGGAGACGCAGGTGATATGGAAGGTACGGTCGAGAATTTTGAGCTCCTGATTGATCACCTGCTGATCGGCGTTGCCGGTCATGGGGATCTGGCCGCGGGTCAAACGGGGCTGGCCCATGTTGACCCGCACCCGGTCGACTTTGCCGGCCTCGTTGGTAAAGAGTTGCAGGGTCAGGATGCCGGCGCCGGTTTCGGCGGTAATCTCCTGCTTGGTTACCAATCCATGGTCGTAGGCATATTTGGCGACGCAGCGAATGCCGTTGCCGCACATTTCCGATTCGCTGCCGTCGGAATTGAACATGCGCATGCACACGTCGGCTACCTTGGAAGGCATGATCAGAATCAGGCCGTCGGACCCGATGCCGAAGTTGCGGTTGCTGACCTGCCGGGCCAGGGCTGCGGGGTCGTTGATGGTTTCTTCGAAACAATTGACATAGACGTAATCGTTGCCGGCACCGTGCATCTTGGCAAATTTCATAACAGGGGTTATCCTTTCCGAAGGGCGAAATGTTATTTCAGTTGGGGGATTATATCGGATGTGCCCCGTCCGCGACAAGGGGCAATGCCCGGAGATTGACCCTTTTGCCCCTCTGGCGTATCATGTAGGGCGAAAATAGCGGAATAGATGGAATATTACGGCTGCTTAGGCAGTCGTGTGCAAGGAAGCAGAAATGGCTTTTCACCTGAAGACTAAAATCTGGCAGACGGGAGCCCTCGAATGGTGGGGGATGATCGATAACGAGGACCTTTATCTGGGCCGGCGGGAGTTTCCTCTGCCGCCCGAAGACGGCGACGAATGGCAGGTACGGGAGACGGGCGATCTATTTCGCATCGTCGATGGCGAAATCCGCCGCATCGGCCATCGTCCCGTAGAGGAGCCCCTATGGTGACCGGAACAGGCTTGGAAGTCGTGCAGATTCTGGTGGGCGAGATGAAGAATTTCGCTTATCTGATCTGCTGCCCGAAGACCGGTGATGCAATGGCCGTCGATCCTTCCTTTGGCGCAGCAGCCTTGTTGTCGGAGGTTGAACGGCGTGGTGTCCATCTTCAGCTGGTGCTCAATACTCACGGACATCATGATCATCTGGTGGGTAATAAAGCGGTGTTGGCCGCGACCGGCGCGCGTTTGGCCGCGCACCCGCAGGCCGTGGCCGAAGCGGATCTGTTGCTTGACGAGGGCAGCATCGTGACCCTTGGCGATACGGCTATCGAAGTGCTTTATACCCCTGGCCACCATCCCGGGCACATCTGCCTGCATCTGCCCGGGGCCTTGTTGACCGGCGATACGCTGTTCGTAACCCGGGTCGGTCGTGCTGATCTGGCAGGCAGCGATCCTGCCGCTCTTTACCATAGCCTGCTGCGATTGGCTGGTTTTCCGGGCGAAACCCTGGTCTATCCCGGCCACGATTACGGCCCACAGCCGGTATCGACCATCGCCTATGAGCGACAGCACAATCCCTTTTTGCGTTGCAAGGATTTAGAGTCGTTCCTTCGTTTGCGCATGGGCTGACAGCCTGACGCTTTTGGAATAAAGGAGAAGAAAAGCATGGGCACAGCCCTATTGGATTTGCTGGTCGAGTCCGGCCTGATAAACGCTGAACATTTTGAGGAGGCCCTTCGCAACTGTATGTTGTCCGGTGGGCAGGTCAGCACCAGTTTATTGGAGCTTGGCTTGGTCAAGGAAGATCAGCTGGCCCGGTTTCTCAGTCGTCGCCTGAAAGTTCCATTTTTCGACCCGCTGCCCTTGACCTTCATCCCCCAGGAGGTGTTGACCCTGATTTCTGCGGAAATGGCCATCCAGCATCGCGTGCTGCCCTTGAGTCGAGACCGCCAAGGGTTGTCCCTGGCCGTGGCCGATCCCTCCGATGCCGAGGCCTTGGAAGAGTTTGGCAATTTGACCGGGTGCGTTATTAAGCCTCTGGTCGCTCCTGAAGTGCGTTTGCTCAAGGCGGTGCAGGAGTACTACCGGATCGCTCTCTCTCCCCGTGACCAGCGTATGCTTGAACTGTGCGAAGTTCAACAGATCCAGGCGCCGATTTTGTCCTTTGAAGCGGGGGAGGAGGCGGAACTGGAGGAAGCCGAGATCATTGAGGACGATGAATTCAGCACCGATCCGGAACAGGGTATGAGCGAGCTGGCCGTGGCTTTTAGCGCGGTTCGCGACAGGCAGGAAGTGATACGGATTCTCATGCAGTATATGGGGCAGGTCTTTGAGCGAGCGGCGGTCTTTTTGGTGCGCGAGAACGAAATTACTGGTTGGAAGGCGGTTTGCAGGCAGCAGGAGATTAACGACTTCGGGTCGTTTAGTATCCCCCTTGGCTTCCCCTCGGTACTGAAGACTGTGGTGGAAGGCAAAAGCTTCTACCTCGGCCCCATTGCCAGTGAAGGCCTTAACGAAGACCTGTTGCGCAGCTTGGGGGGCGATAAACCGGAGGCCGCCCTGCTGGTGCCGGTGACTCTTGACGGCCGAGTGGTGAATCTTCTCTATGGGGATGGCGATCCCGGGCAGTTGGTTGCCCAGGT
>CAZKQY010000486.1:0-5533 GCA_964555005.1 uncultured Syntrophotalea sp.
CGGGTATCCCTTGCAGGCCGGTAAGGGCTCCTTGTGGATCCCCTTCTTCGAGGGACTTGAGGGCGGCAGCGAAGGGCGCGGATGCTTGCTCAAAACCAAAACTGGGCAGTATGGGCAGGGAGACAGGGGGCTCTACATCTATTAACAAAGGTGTCTGGTAGCCGTGGAAAAAGCTGGGCCAATGACCGCTGTAGTCCGATTTTAGCAGCGGCAGAGTGCTGTTGGTTCGTGTCTGTCGTGAAGGGAGACCGCTGATACGAAAAGCGATTGCCGGACGGCTGCCACTGGCTTTTTCCCAGAAAATTTCCATTTCAACGGTGGCTTTGCCGGGGTGCGCTGCCAAGGTAACGTTGGCCGGAACCTGGCGTAGCAGCAATGATACCATCAACTCTTTAGAGGAGCGTGCCAGGAGAATCTTGACGATTTTATCGTCTTCCGCCAACAGGTGCAGGGTAGGCGCGGCGGAGGCATTGCTGAAAAACAGATCGATTCGCTGTCCCGAAGGTGCGATGCGGTATGTCGGCAGCTCAGAAAATTCCAGCTCGATGCGGCTACTGGTAAGGCTGTCCACTTTGCTCATTCGGCTCAACCGGGGGGCCGGGGCTGCCAGGGCTTGTTGCGTCGCGCCGAACAGCAGCGCCCAGGACAGAATATATAGGATGCGGCGAAGTAACATGGCTACTTAATTAACTCAAAAGGTAAATAAAGGTTGCTGCTTATTTTTGCTCAACTTCTTAGATGTAGTCCGTTTTGCTAGTACTGTGCCAAGGTATAACTAGCCGATTCTGTAGTTGTTTTTTTTCTCAATGTTTGGCCTGGAGCCATATAGTCAAAAACTTGACAAGCTGGTAGGTGGGGCGGAACCAAGGGTGGAGCACAAAGTGGGGCGGGGCTGCCGCATAAGTGGGGCATATGGGGCACTTATGCAAGGTATGCCCCTTGTTTCAAGGAGATCTTCGGTCCTGTGTACCGTATGTGAATGGCTGTTGGCAAAATCTGCGTGGTTGAGAAGCCGCTCATTTTGGCCTTTGCGCCAGATCCCGCAGTTTTATCAAGCCTAAAAGATCAGCGGACAGAAAAATGTGGTGCGAAATTTGTATATTAGTCGAGTGCATTTGCTGCGGCAGGTGCCCGTAATTTACATTCGGATGGCAATAGTTTGCTTTCTTGATGGTTAATACAACAAATGTATGCATTCAGAGAGGGACGAATGAGCGACGACATTTCTTCTGAACAGGCCGAAATTATAAGCGAATTTCTTCAGGAAAGCCGGGATATGTTGGACCAGCTTGAGCCGACTATTATCGAGCTGGGGCAGAGCTGTCAAAATGTCGACTGCTGGCAGGTTACGTCCTGCGGCAATGAGGACTGTTCGCGACACAATCAAAAATTAGATTATCCATGCTGGTTGCACACCGGTTTTCTGGAACAGGGGGATCAAAGTTGTATCCATTGCTCGTCGGCGGAAGATTGCCGCTCCTGCGAGGTGTTTAAGTCGATAAACGGTAGTGGCGAGACCATGAACGCCATTTTCCGCTTGTTCCATTCGATGAAAGGCAGTGCCGGTTTTCTTGAGCTGGATAACATCGTGCGGGTTTCTCATCACGCAGAGAGTTTACTTGATCTGATTCGATTCGGTAAGGTTAAGATGGAGCCTGAGCATGTCAGCCATCTCTGTAAGGCCTGCGATTTTTCGCGGGAAGCGATGGAAATGGTCGAATCCGATCTTAATGATCATGCCATGGCAGAGGCGGCCGATGCCATTGCCGCCAGCCTGGGACTGGCAGTTAGTGAAGCTCTCGCTTTAGCTGCAGCGAAGCCCGCAGTAGCCGAAGAAACGGTGGCATCGCAGGCGCCCACCGCCGAGTTCTCGGCAGAGGATGAGCTGGCCATGTTGATCGGTCCTGAGATGGTGGAGAAATTTGTTCAGGAAGCCGATGAGTTGTTACAGAATGTCGAAGAGGGTCTGCTGGCTTGGAATGAAGCCCCTCTTGATGAAGAGGCCATGGGGGCCTTGTTTCGTAGCGCTCATAGTTTCAAAGGTAATTGCGGTTTTTTTGGCTACCGGCACATGGAACAACTTAGCCATCAAATAGAAACAGTTCTTGATCTGGTTAAGAGTGGGGGTACCTTGCACGGTGAGGCGCCGGCGGATTGTTTGTTGGAATGTCTCGATTTTTTACGCTCTGCGGTGGCCGATATTTCTCAGGGTGGCTGCGGCGAGATCGACGAACTGGATGCTGAGCTGACCAAGCTTGAAGCACTGATAACCGGTGAGGCTCCGGCAGCCGAGGAGAAGCAAGCTCCGTTGCTTGGGCAGATTCTGGTCGAGCAAGGGGTTGTCGATGCGGAGACGGTGGATCAGGCGCTTCAGGAGCAAGGAAAGCCTCTGGGAGAAATTCTGGTCGATAAGGGAATCGCCTCGGAAGAAGATGTGCGCGAAGCTCTCGAGTCTCAGAACAAGCCCTTAGGGCAAGTTTTGGTCGATACGGGCAAGGCCGAAGCCAAAGTGGTGGACGAGGCTCTGAAGGTTCAACAGAAGTCTGCTCCGCAAAAGGCGTCGAAGCCCAAGCAAAGCGCCGTCGTACGTCAGGATATTCGAGTCGATCTGCGAAAACTGGATGATCTGATTAACCTTATTGGCGAAATGGTTATCGCTGAAAATATGCTGGTGCGTAGTCCGGATCTCGAAGGGCTGGAGCTGGATAATTTTGGCAAGGCTTCCCAGCACCTGAGCAAGATCGTGCGTGATTTGCAGGAAATGGCCATGATTATCCGAATGATTCCAGTTTCCGGCCTGTTCCGGCGCATGATCCGTCTGGTCTACGATCTGTCTGTTAAGTCAGGTAAGAAAGTTGATCTGCAGCTCTTCGGTATGGAAACAGAGGTTGATAAGACGGTGGTCGAGCAGATTTCCGATCCGCTGGTGCATCTGTTGCGAAATTCTCTGGATCACGGTCTGGAAACGCCAGCCGAGCGGGTAGCCGCCGGCAAACCGGAAAAAGGGGTGGTTAAGCTTTCGGCTCGCCATCAAGAAGGAGAAGTCTGGATCATTGTCGAAGACGATGGTCGCGGCCTCAATCGAGAGAAGATTTTGAGCAAGGCTGTGAGCAAGGGGCTGGTTTCCGGTGACGGCTTCCAGTTGAGCGACAAAGAGGTTTTCAACATGATTTTCCAGGCCGGTTTTTCGACGGCCGACAAGATCACCGATGTCTCCGGTCGGGGGGTCGGCATGGATGTGGTCAAGCAGAACCTGGAAAAAATCAAGGGTAAGATCGAGGTGACGAGCAAGCAGGGGCAAGGCACCCGAATTATTTTACGGATTCCCCTGACCCTGGCGATTATCGACGGCATGCTGGTGCGGGTGGGAGAAACCAAGTGTATCCTGCCACTGCTGTCTATTCGAGAAATCTTTCGACCGACCCCCGACACGATTACGGTTATGCCGGATGGCTTGGAGCTGGTGCGAGTGCGGGATTGTTTCTATCCGGTGAAGCATTTATACAAAATTCTGCAGGACAAGCCCGATTCGGACCAGGTTGTCGACGGGGTGCTGGTGGTGCTTGAAAATCAGGAGAATACCGTCTGTTTGCTGGTCGATGAAATCGTCGGTCAACAACAAACGGTCATTAAAGGCCTGACCGAATATATCGGAAATGTCGGGGTTGCTTCGGGTTGTACTATTCTTGGTAACGGGGAAGTTTGCTTGATCCTGGATGTCGGCCACCTTACCGAAGGGGCAGGGCGCGCCCGCCAGTTGAAGACAAAGACCGCTTGAGCCGGGATGCCCATGATTTATCAAGGGGGAAGCATGACTAATAGTAATTGCGCATCTTTGATGCCGATTTCCAATCAGGAATTCGAACTGTTGCGAGGGCTCATCCACCAGCGTTTTGGTATTAACCTTACCGATCAGAAAAAGTCCCTTTTAGTGGGACGGATGCAAAAACTGTTGCGGAGCGCCGGTTACGCCAATTTTAAAGCCTATTATGACGACCTGGTGAACGATCAGTCCGAAACAAAACTGAGCGAACTGGTGGATCGTATCTCCACCAACCACACCTATTTCAATCGGGAACGAACCCATTTCGAGTATTTTGCCCAAACTGCGCTGCCGGCTGTGGTAAAACGATTAAGGCAGGCTGGCCAAAAAGATTTGCGTGTCTGGTGTGCCGGTTGTTCGTCGGGCGAAGAGGCCTATATGTTGCTGATGCTTATGCATGAATACTTAGGCAGCGAGTATCCTCAGTGGAATTGCGGTTTGCTGGCGACGGATATTTCTTCCCGGGTGTTGGAGGTTGCCGGTAAAGGGATTTATCCGGAAGACAAGATTCAGGCTCTTCCTCAGGCGCTACGCAACAAATATGTGCGGCCTGCAGGGGACGGCCAATTTGCCTTTAGTGATAGTTTGCGCAAAGAGGCGGTTTTTCGGCGTTTTAACCTCATGAATGAGAGATTTCCGTTTAAGAATTCTTTTCATATTATTTTTTGTCGTAATGTCATGATATATTTCGATGCACCGACCCGTTTGAATTTGGTCAATAAATTTCATCAGTTTATGTACCCCGGCGGCTATCTGTTTATTGGTCATTCGGAAACTCTTGGTCGGCAGCAGAATTTATTCAAGTATCTGGTGCCGGCGGTCTATCAGAAGGAACTTTCTGCATGAGTCGAAAGATTCGCGTCCTGATTGTTGATGATTCTGCGCTGGTGCGCCAGCTTCTGGCCAAAGGTCTGGCCATGGATCCGGAAATTGAAGTCGTCGGGACGGCCTCCGATCCCTATATGGCTCGCGATAAAATCGTGCAATTGCAGCCGGATGTAATGACTCTTGATGTGGAAATGCCCCGTATGGACGGGGTCGATTTCTTGCGCCGCCTGATGCCGCAACATCCGATCCCCGTGTTGATGGTCAGTTCGCTGACTCAGCGGGGCAAACAGATCACTCTCGATGCGTTAGATGCCGGGGCCGTCGATTTCGTTTCCAAGCCATCGAGTGATCTGGCTCGTGGTTTAACCGGTATGCTGCAGGAGTTGCGCGCTAAGGTTAAGCAGACTTCCAGGGCCAATGTTTCCCATTGGAAAAATAAACAGCCAGTTCGTTCTGCACCGTCTTGTCGGGCTCCGCAAAGAGCTTTGGCTGAATCGACCGATAAGGTTGTTGCCATCGGAGCTTCGACCGGTGGTACGGAGGCTATTCGTCAATTAGTCACTCAGTTTCCGGTGAGCATGCCGGGGGTGGTTATTGTCCAACACATGCCGGCTGGTTTTACCAAGATGTTTGCCGATCGTCTCAATCAACTGTGCGCCATGGAGGTCAAGGAGGCCGAAAATGGTGACAGGGTGATGCCGGGGCGGATTCTGGTTAGTCCGGGTGGGTTACATATGCGGGTAATTCGTTCTGGCGGTTTCTATCAGGTGCAGTGCCAAGCGGGGGAAAATGTCAGTGGTCACTGTCCGTCCGTCGATGTGCTGATGCACTCGGTGGCGCAACATGTGGGTAGCAATGCCATCGGTGTCATGCTTACCGGCA
>CAZKQY010000487.1:0-7867 GCA_964555005.1 uncultured Syntrophotalea sp.
TGATCTACAATGGAACTGGTATCCAGACCTGTGGCTAATCCGCCGAATGTGATCGACATACCGCTCTCTCCGTAGTCAAATTGCTAAGTAACGTTCTATCCGCTTTCTCACCACGTAGGAAAGGACTACGCAGGAAGGTCATCCCACCTGAATGATGCTCTCCCCGCATGGGAGAGGAGTGGTTTTATTAGTTGAAAACCGAACCTCAGCAGCTCTCCCTCTCCCCGCGTGGGAGAGGGCCGGGGTGAGGGGGGATCAATTCATCAAGCCCACTCCCATCCTGTCCTTCCCCCATCAAGGTGGAAGGAACATAAATTTACCCTTCGGTATCAACGATATTCCCGCGCAAATCGCTCAGGCATCTGCTAAGGTCAAGCAGCTCTTCCGGCGGGATCTGGCGGATTACTTCGCCACTTTCCTGATCCACCACCTTGACCACCATCTCGCCGATCTCAGAGTCTTTTTCAAAACGCACACTGTACAGACCGTCCTCGGTCAATGCTTGGATCTGCTGAAGCATCTCCTCGGGCTGAATCTGCTTTTTCTGGGCCTGATCCCCCGCTGATACGTCGCTTCTGGCCTTACGCGCCTCGCTCACCTGATCAGCGCCGCGACTCAATTGAAACGATCCAGACCTTTGGGTGCTGATAAGATTCTCAACATTCATGGCGTTCTCCTCCTGTTATCCTTACGGCACAGGGAAAAAACGGGGACCGGGTGCTCCGGTCCCCGTTTTTGAACAAGGGCGATTAAACAATGCCCTTACCACTCAAAAAACTACCCTCCAAGCAGACTCAGGGCCAGCTGTGGTACCTGGTTGGCTTGTGACAGAATGGCAACGCCAGCCTGCTGCAGGATGTTCTGCTGGGTCATGTTGGAAGTTTCCTGAGCAATGTCCGCATCCAGGATACGGGACCGGGCCGCCGTCAGGTTCTCGGCGATGTTCTGAAGGTTGGCGATGGTCTACTCGAAGCGGTTCTGCAGCGCACCCATGTCGGCACGGTTGGAATCAATGGCCGCCAGAGCCGAGTCGATCTGCATAAGTGCAGAACTGGAGCCGCTGACGGTAGTAATGTCGATGTTGGAGATGCTTACCGAGGTATCCACGGCATAGCTTTGACCACCACCAATAACGGTGTTGGAATCAACAACAGTAATGTTCTCCTGAGCGCTCAGTTTGATATTACCGTGGGTTTCAGCCTCTGTAAACGTGTCTGAAGCATTAGTGATGTCAATGTTCCGTCCATCGACCGCGGTCAGAGTAATTTCGTCACTTGAGGCCGTTGCGACAACGCCGGTATCATCAGAGAAGGCGTTGATGCGGTCAACAATCTGAGTGGTCGTCTGGGTAGAGCCTTGGGTGCCGTCATAGATGACTTGGCCATTCATGGTCAAAGTGGCGGTGGCAGCCATATCGTCCGAACTATCGATATCCGTTACCGTGGTGGCCTGGGCTTCTGCGGTCACGCCCGTGTTGCTGGAGTTAATGGCCCTGGCGATGGCGTAGGCACTGTCGGAATCACGGCCGCCGGTATCGGCATAATCGGCGGAAGAACCGACTGCTGTGGAGTTGATCGTAACGTTGGTACCATCTGAAGCGTGCCCATCGACGGTGCTGACGGTGGTAGTAGCAATATGACCAATGTCTTTGGTCTGGGCAGAGTTGATCGAGAACTGGATTGTCTGGCCAGAATTGGCACCTACCTGGAAAGTTGCACCAGTCATGGAGCCGTCCAGAAGGTTTTTGCCGTTGAAGGTGGTTGTGGTCGATATGCGATCTAATTCGGCAATCAGCTGATCTACCTCGGCCTGGAGAGATTCGCGGTCAGTAGCGCTGTTGGTATCGTTGGCCGACTGAACGGCCAGTTCACGCATGCGCTGCAGAAGGTTGGTGCTTTCCTGCAGGGCCCCTTCAGCGGTCTGAGCCAGAGAGATGCCGTCGTTGGCGTTACGGGCCGCCTGGTTGAGGCCACGGATCTGGGCGGTCATACGGTCGGAGATCGCCAGACCTGCGGCATCATCCTTGGCGCTGTTGATGCGTAAGCCCGAAGAGAGACGCTGCATGGATTGGGAAAGCGCACTCTGGGAAGTACCCAGATTGCGCTGGGCGTTAAGGGACATTACGTTGGTGTTGATGGTAATTGCCATGATTTAATCCTCCATGAAATGTGTGTTTGCGGGCATCCGTGCCCTGTTGTCAAATAGGTTTAAAATAATGCTGCTTCCAAAAAACCGATCATTATATCGATATGGTGATTTTCACCTCCTTCCTTTGAATTTTTCCCTTTGATTTACTTTTCGGCCGCAATCCAGAAAACTTTAGGCCTCTTTTCCTACTTCTTCGCCTCTTTTTTAATTTCTACAACCGGCAACGGCGTCTGCGGGCTGAAATTCGTCCCCTCCAGAATCACCTGCAAGGCCCGGTTGGTTGCTGGAGCAAATAAAATCGGCGCGGCCAAATTAAGGGTAATTTTCCGATCAGGCGGAACAGACACCACGCTGACCACCAGACACGGGTCATCTTCATCAATCCCCAGCTTCCCCCGTTCACGACCATCGGGGACAACCCTGTAATCAAAATAGAAACCGGTCGGATCAGTCAGCACAAAGGCCACTTGCGGATCTTCAACACTCTGAATCCAGAACAACGGGCCTTTCTTTTCATTCGGCATCACGACAAAATGCCGGAGATTTTCAAAACCGATCAGTCCTTCCGGAAACAACAGGGTATTGTCAGGATCGTACTCAATCTCGCCGAAGCGGGACTGAATCTTCTTCATCATTTTTTCCTCCCCGCATCCAGAATACAGCTCAACTCGTTCAGATCGGCAATGTCCCACTGTGTGGCCTCCTTGTTTTCCCGGCTGATGCGGTCGTAGACCTCCTGCCGGTAGATTTTTTGCTCGACGGGGGCGTCGATGCCGATGCGCACGGCGCCTCCCTTTAATTCGATCACGGTGATTTTGATGTTGTCGCCGATGATGATTCCTTCACCGGTTTTTCTGGTCAGTACCAGCATATCGCCCTCCCTGGCGTCTTGTCGCCTTCATCCAAAGGCGAAATTCTTTTGTTCTCGCACGAAGCCACAAAGGCACGAAGAAAACCTTTTTCGATATTATGAAACTTGACCGTTCAGCACCCTCGTTATGCCATCTTTCATCAAGGCTTCACCGAAATTTAACAGATAGCCAAGCTTCATATTGGTTAGTTTCAGGTAAGTCAAAACTTGTTTTTTATGTGCTTTGGAAACGGATTCGATCGATTTCAATTCCAGGATTACTTTTTCTTCAACAACCAAGTCGGCACGAAAACCTTCATCAAACTTGATGCCGTTAAATATTATTGGAATTTGGACTTGGCGAATAACTTTTAGGCCTCTTTTTTCCAGCTCATGGGCAAGCAATACCTCATAAACAACTTCGAGAAGGCCAGGCCCGAGTTTTTTGTGCAATTGGACAGCACAATCGACAACAATTTTCCCAATTTCGTTTTCGGTCATGGTTGATAACCATAATCCTTTTTTTTCACACGAAGCCACGAAGCCACAAAGAAAATCGTTAAACAAAAATCTTTTTCTGAAAAATCAAAGGTATAGCTTTTGATTTAAACTTCGTGTCTTCGTGGCTTTGTGCGAGAACAGCTTTCAAGGTTTTTACAAATAATTCAGGATGCTCAATTCCGACACTTTGGCGGTGACGTTAAGAGCTGCTTCAAAGGCCATTTCCTGTTGGGTCAAGGCGGTGATCACTTCGACGAGGTCGGCATCTTCGTAACGGGAAAGTACCTCCTGCATGTCCATTTTGATTGCTTCCATGTGTTCTTTGGCGCTCTCCACTCGCGCGCCGATATTGCCCATCTGGCTGCGCTGCCGACTGACTTGCACGGTGGCGTCTTGCAGATCGCCCAGGCGACTTAGTGCCGTGTCGCTATCACCGGCAGCCAGGTCGCTCTGGATATCATCCAGTACCTGAAACAGATTAATGCCGCCGACGCCCACGCCCTGAAACAGTTGGTCGCCGGTGAGGTTGGCCTGAATCCGTTCGCCCGGAGCGATTTCCAGTTCCGTGTGGTCTGTGTCCCCCGCATAATTATCAGGGTCGCTGGTATCGGGGAAGGGTTCAGTGTCTTCAGCGTAGCCGGCAAAGAGATATTTACCATCGACCTTGGAATTGGCCAAGGCGTAGAGTTCGTCTTTGATGTGGCCCATAGCGTCGGAGAGGTTGGTCAGATCGTTGGGCCCCATAGCGCCGTTGCCAGCCGCGATGGTGGTCTCCTGGGCCCGGATCATCAGGTCGCCGATCTGGTCTAGATGGGAATCGAGAATATCCAGGCGATCCGAGGCGCTGCCCATGGTGCGTAGATAGCGGTCGCTTTTCTGCACTTGGCTGCGGGCGTTGAGCACCGGTCGAATCGCCGACGGATCGTCGGACGGTTTGTTGATCCGTTTGCCGGTCGCCGCAGACATGCGCAGATCGAGCAGGGAGCTCTGGTTTGTGCTGAGCTGGCTTAGCAGACTGCGGTAAACGGTTGACTGGGTGGTTTTCATAATTTACCTCTTGGCGTCACAAAAAGTCCGCCCTGCTGCGTTGCAGCGTTTTTTCAGGACTTTGACATACCCTGTGTATGCCTGCATCCCTGAAAAACCACTACGCCTTGCAGGTCGAAATTTTTGTTTAGCCATCTCATGACCTTTCGCAACAATATTAACGCTTAATGGTCAGAATGGTGTCCATCATTTCGTCGACCGTGGCCAGAAACTTGGCTGAAGCTTCAAAGCCCTTTTGGTATTGAATTAAATTGATCATCTCTTCTTCCAGTGAGACGCCGACCTTGCCATCCCGTAGATTTTTGAGCTGGGTCATGGTGTCTTCGTTGGCGGCCGTGGCCAGCTCGTTCTGGCCGGCTTCCAGACCTACCTGGGCGCTGATGCGGGAATAGGACCCGGTCAGGGTGTCGGTACCATCGACAATCTTGGCGCTGCCGAGCTCGGCGATCTGCAGGGCGATGGTGTTGTCGCCCGGTGCCGCGCTTTGGCCTGCGGCAAGTTGAGCCGGCGAACTCAGGGCGACGTCCAAGGCATTGGCCGCACCGTCCCAGAGGTTGGCTGGTGGCACAGTTGCCGGCATGGCGTTAAAAAACAGGATACCGGTATTACCGTCAAGATCGCTTCCGGTTTCGTGCAGGGCGTTAACTTCGCTGGCCAGACTGTAGGCCAGTTTATCGAGTTGGCTCTCCAGGTCTGGAATCAGTTGGTCCCGTACCTCGAGCAGCCCCTTGAAGGCGCCACCTAAGGTGGTGGGGTCGATGGGGGTGGCCGTGCCGCTGCTGGTGGTTACTTGCAGTTGCAGCTCGTCGCTGTCCACATTGCCCACCAGCGTCAGGGCGGTGCCCTTCTGCACCAGGGGCTGACCGCCGGGCAGTTGGACCGAGACATTGCCTTCTTTATCTTCCAGGCTTTGAATGCCGATGCTGGAAGAGAGATCAGCCAGCAACAGGTCGCGCTCGTCGCGGAAGGTGTTGGCGGACTGGCCGCTGCTTTCGATGGCGGATATGCGAATGTTAAGGTCGGCGACCCGCTGCAGGCTGTCGTTGACACCGTCAATTTTGGACAGCAGGGATTCGTCGATGTTGCGTTTGACTCCATCGAGTTCGGCAACGGCGGTGTGAAAGGAGCTTGCCAGCAGTTCGCCGCGTTGAATGACGATGTCCCGCTCAGTCTGGCCGCCGGGGTTGGCCGTTAGCTCCTGCCAGGAATCGAAAAAATTGTCGATTTCGGTGCTGATTCCCCCCTCCGAGATGCCGAATACGCGCTCCAGTTCGGCCAGTGGAAAGGTCTTGGCATCCGCTTCGCCGTAAGCAGCACTTTTATCCTGGATTTGGGTGGAGAGAAAGGCGTCGTGCTCGCGAACGATGTCGCCGACCTTGACCCCCTGGCCGATCATAAAGCCGTTAAAATTAAGGGAAGGGTAGGGGGTGAGAATCGCCTTTTGCCGGGGATAGCCGGGAGTGTTGACGTTGGCGATATTGTTGCCGGCGATCTCGATGACCTTTTGATTGGTCGAGAGACTGGTTTTGCCGGCATTTAATGCTGCAAGCATGCCGCCCATATCAGATCCTTCCGGAAAGAAGCCGGCCGCCGCGCTGATGGCTGATTTGGGCGGCGCTGGAGCCGTAGGAGGTTGGAGCCGTACGTTGGCCGAAAAAGGTCATTTGTTCGCGAACCCAGCCCAGGGTCAGCCAGAACAGATAGGCGTTGCGACGATTTTCGTCCCGCACCTGGTTGGCCAGTTGTGCAATCTCGGGATCGCTCTGGTCATCGATACGCGAACCGATGGACTGCAGCAGCTGTTGTTTTGCTTCGGCGCTTTGCTGCAGGCTGGCCATGTCGAGTCCTTTAGCCTGTTCCCGTTCTTTAAGGATCAGCTGCAGAAGACTTTGCAGGCGTTGTTTGAGGTCCGTGTCAGGCATGGTTAGCTTTCCGCCAGAAACTGCAGCAGGCTCGCCGCGACTTTGCGCGTGTCGGGTCGGTAAGTACCCGCAGAAATCTGCTCCTTGAGGGCCTGCAGCTTTTCGGACCGCTGCACATCAGAGCTTGCACTAGCGGTTTTGGCTTGTTTGACCTGCTGCAGGGTATCGGAGAACTGCACCCGGTCGCTGCCGGTCGAGGACCCGGATTGACCAGCCTTTTTTCCTTGGCCGAGGTTTTTGGTTCTGTCCAAGGGGCCGATGCCACTGTTGCCAAATACTTTGTCGATAGTCATGATTGCCACCTGAAGGCGCTGGGGATTCCCTTGATGGGAATCAGTTGAAATAATGCCAGTCCGATAAAAAGTTGCGTTGTTATTCAAACTGTCGATTTATATGGTTATTGTTCGCTCGGCAGTTGTTGGGGTTGTCCTGTGCTCTATATATCGACTTTATTATGGGGAAAGTTTAGGAAAAAATGCAGGCAGGATGCCAGGGGCGAGTAAAACTTGAAGTGTGCGGGGGTTATTTGCCTGATTCCAGTTTTTGCAGTTGGCGAAACAGGGCGTCCGCAATACCCATGCCTTGTTTACGGGACATCTCGACGGCGACCTTTTGATCCATAAGGTCCTGAAAAATCTGCTGGTCGTTCCCCTTTGGCAGCAGACCTCCGTCGGGGACCGATGCTCGCATGCTCTTGAGCATGGACTGGACCATGATCGCTTCAAAATCCTGGCATTTTTGGCGTAGTTTTTCCGGGTTTTTGCTGGCCAGAGTTTCCGGTTTCTGGGCGCTGCTGGCTTGGCTCATGAGCATGCGGGGATCGAAGGATAGTTCCATAAGGGCTCTCAGGTTGTCGTTAAGAGGTAGCTTTCGAATCTCGGGTTTTTGTTCTCTCTTACTTATCGGCTACGGCCAAAAATAATTTAGCTCAGTAATTTAGAACTAAGCGTTTTAGCGTAGAGGACGCAGATCAGGCAAAACCAGAAACCTTTTCTTTGGTTTTAAAGCCTTATCGGCGTTCATCTGCGTTCAATAAGCTTTTAAAACATGAATTTGGACGCAGATAAAATCTGATGCTTCGCATACGCAGATCAATCCAAAACCTGAAATCTTTCTCTTGGTTTTAAAACCTTATCTGTGTTGAATGCTTTTATGTTTTACTGCCTTACAGAACCACCAGCTCCGCATGCAGGGCACCGGAAGCTTTGATGGCCTGGAAGATGGCGATCAGATCCCGTGGGGTGGCGCCGATGGCATTGAGGGCTTGGGCCACGTCGCCGATGCTGACTCCCATTTGCAGAACCACCAGGTTGCCTTCGTCCTCAGAGGCGGCAATATCCGTTTGCGGTATCTCGACGGTCTCGCCCATGGAGAAGGGGCCGGGTTGGGAGACCTCGGC
>CAZKQY010000488.1:0-1614 GCA_964555005.1 uncultured Syntrophotalea sp.
AGTTGCGGTGCATGCCGAGGCGCAATGGGAGGCCGCAGAATAATCGACGCATAGAGATTAACCCCGGCCGGAGACGTCCAGCGCCTCCCGAGGCGCCCCTTGCCGGCCTGCTGAGCTTCAGCAATAACAACGGTGCCTTCGACGGCACCGTCCTTAGCCAGGGCATGGGCTCGGTCGTTGGTCGAATCGGTGTCAGTAAAATAGACGATTTCCCGGCCGACGACTTCCGTCTGCAGGCCATCCTGAATTTCAGCCGGAAGCAATAAATCCGGAGCTGTGCACAGCTTATAGCCGCGAGCCGTAACCGCCTCAATTTGATACCCCAAGGTCCGCAGTTGCTCGATATTCTTCCACACAGCAGTGCGGGAAACCCCCAAGGCGCGACTCATCTCGGCGCCGGACACAAAAACATCAGGCTGTTGGCGAAACAACATCAGAATCTGGTCCTGTCGACTCCGTTGGTTCATAGACCCCAAAGATGCTCCATCATTGAAACAACATAGAAATATCAACAGCTCGGCTGGAATGAGTCAAGGCACCAACGGAGATATAATCGACCCCGGTTTCAGCGATAGCCCGTACCGTTTTCAAGGTAACGCCACCGGACGCCTCGCTCAAAGCACGCTTGTCGATCAACAGCACCGCCTCGCGCATGGTGGCCAGGTCCATATTGTCAAGCATGATGATGTCGGCTCCGGCTGCCAAGGCCAGTTCAACTTCTGCCAAACAGGTGGTTTCCACCTCAACTCGCAGGGTGTGGGGGGCCCGCTGCCGGGACCTCTTAACCGCCGTAGCGATATCCCCGGCCGCAGCAATGTGATTTTCCTTGATCAGCACCCCGTCATAGAGGGAAGTGCGATGATTTCGCCCGCCGCCCATGCGAACTGCGTACTTTTCAAGGCAGCGTAGCCCCGGAGTAGTCTTGCGGGTATCGACTACCGCTGCTTCGGTACCTTCTAATTCCTTGACGAACTTTGCCGTATGAGTAGATATGCCGCTCATACGCTGCATCAGATTCAGCGCCACCCGTTCCCCCTGCAGCAATACCTGAGCGTCACCCTTTAGCCAAGCCAATACCTCGCCACGCTGCACGGCAAAACCGTCTTCACGCAACTTTTCAAAAGCCACCTGCCCATCAAGCAGAGCAAAGACCCGAGCCGCCACATCTATTCCGGATATCACGAAATCCTCTTTGGCCACAAATTCGGCCCGGGCGATGGTGCCCGGCTCGATGGTAGCCAGGGTGGTAACGTCCCCGAGGCCAATGTCCTCCTGCAGGGCGTTTTGTATAATGCGATCTATTTCAAACATGTATAGCTCCAGAGTACGATTTTAAAACACTTGTTTTTATAGCATGCAAGGTTGGCAAGCCGCAACCGAAAAGCCCGATAAACACAGCCCATTTAGCCTTTGCAATTTTGTCTCGAGTGTTAGAAAATTGCGCGTTCATTGAAGCAAGTTATCATTCACTCTCCTAGACCCTTTACAGTACAAAGGAGCATACCGTGCTGCGTTCCCATTCTATCTACCTACTACTCTTGACCATTCTGTTGACCGGTTGTGTCAGCAAAGCCAACTATCAGCGTAAAAGCGATGAAGCCGCCCATCTAGCCA
>CAZKQY010000489.1:0-2309 GCA_964555005.1 uncultured Syntrophotalea sp.
GAAGGCGACAACTCCGGCATCTGCCGAATGGGTCGCTCTATCGCACAAGCGACGTGAGCATTTTTTGCGACTGCATCTTATTTGATTCATTAGGAGTCTGTCCTGCTTGGCGGGCCGAAACGAAAAATTGGCTGTTTGAGGCCAGATTTTCGAGAATTTGAGAGCGAATAGCTGGGTTATTTGGCGAAAATTTCCTCTGGCTGGGCATATCTGCCAAAGTCAGAGATGCGACAGAAACAGGTGAAGTCTATCAATTCAGGGCACCCATCGAAGCCTATTTGCCGCATTTTGAAACTGAAAAGGGCAATATCGGGTCTGAAAATAGCTATTTTTGGAACATTACTGATTGAAAATCAATAACTTGTCGTGGCCCGATCCTATTCCTCCCCACTCTGGACCCAGCGCATTGCTGTCGGAAGTAACGGTTTTGTTGCAGAGATAAAGGCCAGCTTGGCATGATCCCTCTATAGAACTTTTTAACCGGACACAACTGAGAAAAAAACATGTATAACATAATTACCAAACGGATTTTTATAGCGGATATGTTTTTTCTATGGGCTTGTTCATGCTTAAAAATCAAGAGGAGAGTTAATGAGAATCACCATCGCCTACAATCTACGTCCGGATGACACTGAAGCTACCGCTGAACTCCTTACAGAAGCGGACATAAACAGGGTCTCTGAGGCCATCAGTAGTCTTCAACATACCGTTACGGTTGTTGAGGTCTCTGGTAAACCCAACGGTATAATCGAACGTCTTATCGAAAGCGAACCCGACCTTGTCTTTAATCTGGCCGAGGGAACCATCGGCAGTTCTCGCGAGGCCTTTTACCCCGGATTGTATGAGCAGATGGGCATTCCGTTTACCGGTGGCAACGCCTCTCTTCTACATCTTAATCTTGATAAACATCTCGCTAAAACTGTTTTATCCTCACATGGAATCTGTGTTCCGCAAGGAGTTCTAGTCACGGAAAAAGAACGCCAACTGCCCGATAACCTGCAGTATCCGCTGATAATAAAACCTAATTCGGAGGGGTCAAGTAAAGGCATTACCCAAGATTCGGTCGTTGAAAGCCGGAAGCAGGCCCTTGAGCAGATCAATCGACTGCTTGGCCATTACCCCGCCGGACTGGTCGTCGAAGAATATATTGGCGGCCGCGAACTCAGTGTCCCTTTTCTTGAAAGCTACCCGGGAAAGTTGCTTGATATCGTTGAGCACACCTTTGACCTGGCAAAAATCGGCGGCAAATATAACATTTATGACTACGACATGAAGCAAGGTGGCGAGGCGGCAAAGGCGGTTAATATTATCTGCCCTTCCCGTATCAATGCTGAAGAAGAAAAAGCTGTCACACAAATGGCCCGCCAGGTATTCGATATTATGTCCTGCCCTGATGTCGGACGAGTGGATATCCGCTTACACACCAATGGGCGTCCCTATTTTATCGAACTTAACCCGCTGCCAAGCCTTCACCCTTGCGCCTCTTTGATGACTGCAGCTAAATCGCGCGGAATTGAATTCCGAGACGTCCTGCGGCTAATCATTCGCTCGGCGGCCCGCCGATACGGCTTGGCGCTCAGATCGGCCAAACAACCTAAAAAAGCTCAATTGTCCGCTGAAATTCCTCGTCCTTCAGCCCGAGAAATTGGCATCCAAGTCGGCCGATTACAGCCGGGTATTCATAATTCCATCACCGATGTAAAGGGTGTTCGGGTTGGACATTGTTCAAGGGTTGAGGACAATGTTCAAATTCCTGGCGGTACTGGGATGAGCAGCATTCGAACAGGCGTCACCGCTATTTTGCCTGCCGGCCAGGCCTATGCCAACCGGATCGCAGCCGGAGGTTTTATATTGAACGGCGTTGGTGAAATGGCTGGGCTTACTCAGGTTATCGAGACAGGATGGCTGGAAACACCCATACTGCTGACCAGTTCTCATTCGGTTGGATCTGTCCATGCTGGCGTGGTTAATCACATGATTAAAAAATACCCTAAGCTGGGTACTGAATCTGAGGTGGTTCTGCCGGTGGTTGGTGAGGCCGACGACTCTTTCTTAAACGATACAAGAGTGGGAGTCTGTTCAGCACAGGATGCGGTGAGGGCGATTGAGTCAGCCTCTTCCGGGCCGGTACTCCAGGGATCGATTGGGGCCGGTACGGGCATGACTTGTTTCGATTTCGCCGGAGGTATCGGTACCTCTTCACGGATAATAAGTTGTAACTATTCAGCAAAAAAGTTCTTGACAGCCTTTTTCTGAAAAATAAGTAAAACAGCAATGCCTCCGATGGTTTTCCAAATGGGCATTGTCAC
>CAZKQY010000490.1:0-2509 GCA_964555005.1 uncultured Syntrophotalea sp.
ATAATGGCAAAAATGGCGGCAAAAGTAACCAGACCTTAACAAAACAGACCTTTAAGAGGAACTGGAGTATTTTGTTTTAAATGTGCTGGTGGATCGGGGGTAACAAGGATGCCTTGACGAAACAAAGTGAAAGGTGCTTCACTTGAGAGAGGGGCTCCTAGGAGCTTGTCGGACTTGACGGGCCGAAACGAAAAACTGGCTGTTTGAGACCAGATTTTCAAGAATTTGAGAGGGAATAGCAAAGCTATTTGGCGAAAATTTTCGAGAATCTGGGCCAATCAGACGATTTTTCCGTCGGCTCATGGTAAGTCCGACAGTCTCTTAGTATTAATGACAACCGACCTTAAATTCGGACAGGCGACGTCCCATAGATCGGGCTTGCGAAAACAGCAGCATTTCAGGTGGAGAGTGTTTCGTCTCGGGAACTGCCAAGGTTCCTAATAGTTTGAAACCACCTAGTTTTAAAAAATCCAATAATGAATTATGGATAGTTTTATCTTCTTGGTTTAGCTCTGTTGTTATTCTGTCGGTTTTTTCCAATGAGACAATTGCGGCTGGACGGCCTGTTCGCCAAGGGCAAGTCTTGCCCTGCGGGTTTTGGAATTCTACTGCGGCGGTGCAGCGGTCAAGCAGGATTCTAAAGGCGGGACTCAGGTTTTCAAGGGTGGAATCCAGGCCAATCACTAAGGCGTCAGCGGTGAAAAGTATGCGACTTATCTCGTGCGCGTCGTCTTCAGGCAAGATACACTCACCACAAGGACGGCATTTAAGGCATCCTTCACAAGGTTGCATACTCAATTCGTCAATATTTACCCATGAGATCTCATGGGGCGGAGCGATCCCATCACAAAGACTCTTAAGCAGATTATGTGTGCCGGCTTTTTTATGATCGCGATCCTTGAGAATGAGAACACGCATACAGCCCCCTTGTTACCTGATGGATTGATAATAACCAAAATGCATTACCCGGCTTACGATTACCCGCTTGGGTCGCGATTTAGTCGCTTGTGAAAAAGTAGCTTTGAAACATTTTCAATGCCCTTCGGATTTCAGCGAGTACCGACATCGTTCGAAGGTTCAGTTCACGCGTCTTTCCCTTTAGTGGCGAGGTTTTCATATAGGCAAAACCCAGGTTTTGTGCCTAAGTTAAAGCTGTATCTCGTGCCCCTTGAAGGTAGTATGTGGATTATTCTCAATTTATTTGACAGTCTTTCAGAATTCTGGCAATTTCCTGATCCGTTAATTCAGGCATGTTGTAGCTGTGGTCTTCGTTTTTGTTAGATGACTGAGTTTCAGGATTTTTTTGTTTGAGATATTTAAGCTTGAGGTGCTGAGTACGGATCAGTGCCATCAATTCCCGGACCTTGATTTCCTGATTGTACTTGTCGATAGCCGATCGGATAGCAAATTTAAGTTCGAAATGATTCCAGGGTTTGGAAAAAAATCGATTGATTTCTCCCTGGTTAACCGCCTTCATGGCCGCTTCCACTGTGGCATAGCCCGTGAGCATGATCCGCACGGTCGTTGGATACCTCAGGTTGATGATGGAAAGCAGTTCAGCTCCGGACATTCCAGGCATTCTTTCATCGCAAATCACTACCTTGATAGTTTGGGTGGAAAGAATATTCAGGGCTTCCTGGCCACTTTGAGCTGAAAAAATCTTGTAATCTTCGTCCATGAGAGCCCGACGCAGGGCGCTGATAACAGATGCTTCGTCGTCAACAAGTAAAATGCAATTATTGGTTTCTTTCATCTCTTCCCCTTTTTCGTTTAAAAGGTGTTGAAATAGTATATTTTTTCCGATGGTAAAAAGGCCAAGAGGGGGAAATATTTAAAATTCCTTGAATCAGGGCAGCTTAGGCGAGGGGGCCTTTTCATCAAGTTGTCGCGGCTCGTTGGTTCTATTAGTGCCGCAGGCAGCACAAACGTTCCAATCGTTTTCAAGGGGCATCTTGCATTTTTTGCAGATATCCTCCCGAAATTTTCCACAGTACGGACAAAAAAGAAATTTTCCCTCGATGGTTTTTTGGCATTTCACACACACCCTTTCGTGACGTATTTGAGGGCCGAGGACCCTTAAAAGTTCACTCAGCGTCGTCTCGCCCTGTTTGACCTTGGCCAGCCCATCATCCAGTAAATATTTCATTCCGTTGGCTTTGGCCAAGTTCAGAAGCTCGGGCCCCTTGCAGTTTTCGGAAATAACGTGCCGGAAGTCGTCGTTCATCAGGAATAGTTCGTAGATTCCAAGACGCCCCAGATATCCGGTGTTGTTGCAGCGGGGACATCCTTTACCCCGAACAACCTGGTCATCTATAGATTCAGGTGGAATCCGGAGCAGGTTGACGATTTCCATATCCGGCGGCTCCTTGATCTTACAGTATTTACAGACCCGTCGAACCAGTCGCTGGGCAGATAAAGCAACATCTGTTCTGTAAATTGCACAACCCTCTTTGGGGCGGTCTTTAACAGTTAAAAACTCAAGTAGACTCGACCGGTTTCCCATTCCTCA
>CAZKQY010000491.1:0-15271 GCA_964555005.1 uncultured Syntrophotalea sp.
TCGCTATAAGACTGCAGCAGATACTCAGCCGCAAACAAAGCGACGGATTCATAATCCATGGCATTATCGCCAATGGCACCACTGGCGGCCAGCCGATAAGCGCCCTGTTGATCTTCAAGATTCGGCCAGAGGATACCGGGAGTGTCGTACAGCAGCACTCCGTTGCGCAAGTCGATCTGCTGAGCACACCGGGTTATGGCCGGTCGGTCACCGACCCTGGCCATGCGCTTTCCAGCAAGAGTATTGATCAGGGTGGACTTGCCCACATTGGGAATCCCCATGATCATAACCCGCAGGGGACGGCCCGGCTTGCCGCGGTGAGGAAGCAAAGTGCGACACAGGTTCGGCACCCGCGTCGCCTCTTTTTTATTGCCAGCATTAATCGCTAAGGCGCGAACGCCTTTATCGCTTTTTTCGAAATACTGAATCCAATCTTTGGTGACCTGGGGATCGGCCAGATCCGCCTTGTTCAACACCTTGATAACGGGCTTGTGCTGGCGCAGCTCGGCAAGCAAAGGATTGCCGCTGGAGGCTGGCAGCCTGGCGTCGAGCACCTCTATGGCGACATCGATCTTGGGCATTGCCTCGGCAATCTGTTTGCGGGCGGTGCTCATATGCCCGGGGAACCACTTGATGGTCATGCTTATCGCTCCTGACGCTAAAGCGTCTGTTAATGCTATTCGGTGTGTCGGCTGCGGTCGCCAGCGAGAATCGCTGCTGCGGTCCGCTGGGCAGCACTGACGCAGTCGTTCAGGCCGATGCCGAAAAAGGCATTGCCGGTAAAAAATAGTCCGGGATAGCGAGCGCTACGCTGCGACAAGTCGTGCAGGCGCTGCCCGTGACCGACCCGATATTGGGGAATGGCCTGGCGATGGTGAAAAATCTGCACAAAATCAGGTTCGACATCGATACCCATGGTCTGCCGCAAGGCCGCCCGGGTTTCAGCAACCACCCGCTCACGATCCCAGTCGGCCACTTCGGGCTGAGTGGCACCACCCAGCATGGAGCGCAACAACACGCTACCTTGTGGAGCACGCTGCGGAAAAATACTGGAATCCCACAAGGTGCCTAACAAAGGCAGGGCATTGGGACGCGCCACCAGATAGCCGAAACCATTGAGGTTATGGGCGATGCGCTGGCGACGGTAACCGAAGCAGGCCACTTGCAGAGAGGCATAAGGAATCTGCCCCAGCAGGCCAGCCATTTGTTGATCGAATCCTTTGACCAAACTGGCGAAACTGTAGGCGGGAACCGCTGAGACTACGACATCGGCAGTCAGTTGTCGACCATCGGCCAACTGCAAATTAAATTTATCCCCTGCCGGTTCCAACCCGATTACCGCGGCTGAGACTTGAATCTGATCGGCCATCACCTGCTGCAAACGATCGGTAAGTTGCTGTAAACCATCGGCAAAGGAGGTCAGTACCCCGGCCGGTCCGGAAGCACTGGCCACGGCCTGACCGGAACGACGCTCCGCCCGGCGTTGGCGGGCCAGGCGCAGCATGGCACGAAACAGACCGCCATACTCCACCTCCAATTGGTGAATGCGAGGAAAACAGCTCTGCAAGCTCATGGTTTCCGGGTCACCGGCAAAAATTCCCGACACCATCGGCCCGACCAGTCGGTCAAGAGCCTGCTGCCCCAAACGACGCCGACAGAAATCGGCCAGGCTTTCGTCGCCCCCCCCGCGGCGGGCAGGAATGGCAATTTCAGCGGCCATGCGTGCCTTGCCCGAAACTGAAAGCAACCCGGTACGCAAAAAGGCCACTGCATTTTCCGGCACCTGGTGCAAGCGATCCCCGGAATAAATAAATCGTCGGCGGGCGTTATCGTTGGAACGCACCAGTTTTTCGGCAACGGCCAATTGCCGACAGAGATCGAGGGTAGCCGGCTTACCGTCGAGGAATCCGTTGGGTCCCCATTCACACAGATAGCCTTCATCACTGCGCAGACTCCGGATCTTGCCGCCGACCTGAGCCTCTGCCTCAAGCACCGTCAAAGATAGCTGCTGACCTTTGGCAGCGGCTTCCTGCTGTAGCAAAAAGGCTGTAGCCAAGCCGGAAATACCGGCACCGATAATAACTACCCGCATGCAAAACCACCTTCGTAGAAGAATTAAATAACGGCTTATTATGACAACAAACGGCCCGCTATGCAATGATACCCCTCAAGGATCACAAACCTTTTTCCTAACCATTTCACGGCAGCTCTTGACCTTGGGCGAGAGCATCTCTATATTGTCAGGGCATTTCAGCGACACAATCGGGAGACACCATGAGCAAAGACTACTACGCTACCCTTGGCGTCGCCAAAGGCGACGATGCCGATACCATCAAAAAGGCCTATCGCAAACTGGCTATTAAACACCATCCGGACAAGAACCCGGGTGATAAAAAGGCCGAGGAGAAGTTCAAGGAGATTACCGAAGCCTATGCGGTCTTATCCGACAAGGAGAAGCGCCAGCAATACGATCAATTCGGCGATAGCGGTTTCCATCAGCGCTATTCTCAGGAAGACATCTACCGAAATTTCAATGCCAATGACATGTTCCGCGATTTCGGCTTCGGTTCCGAAGACATCTTCGGTCGATTGTTTGGCGGAGCTGGCGGACGCGGCGGCTTTCCCGGCGGTCGTCCGCAACCGGTCAAAGGCCAGGACTATGTCATGCATATCAGCATTCCCTTCCGCCTGGCGGTAGAAGGGGGCAAAAAACGGGTCGAATTCCGTGGCGAACAGGGTCTGGAAAATCTGCAGATAACCATTCCTGCCGGCATCGAATCGGGGAAGAAGTTACGAGTTCCCGGCAAAGGCGGCCAAAGTCCATCGGGCGGCCCGGCGGGAAATCTATTTCTGGAAATAAAAGTCGACCCCGATGCCACCTTCACTCGGGAAGACCGAAACCTGTTTGTAAAGGTCCGCATCCCTTTCAGCGGCGCCTGTCTCGGTTTATCGGTCGAAGTCCCGACCTTGAAGGGGAACAAACGGATCAAGGTACCGGCGGGCATTCAGAGCGGTGGCAAGATTCGCCTCAAAGGCTATGGCGTGCCAGCCAAAAAGGGCCACACCGCCGGGGACCTGTATGCCATCATCGAGGTCGAGGTTCCCGACAAACTTAACGTCGAACAGAAGGCCCTGCTCAAGGAATTGCAAAAAGCCGGTCTGTAAACAAGACAAACCTCACCCTGCTCACACAAAAGCCTCTCGAAACGAGAGGCTTTTTTTAATCTTGACAATTGTAAGTCATAACCAGCAAAAGACTTCTTTTGGCGCAAACCTTGGAAGGTCGCTGTCTGCAACTGATTATTATTAGCAGTGCAGGGCCAGATGATGTCTGACCAATTGTGCCAGCGCGCGAATAAAATCCTCCTGATCATTGAGGGAAGGACTACGCAGCATATGCGTGATGCCTCGCTGACGGGCAGCCGCCTGCAGTTCGATATCGATTTCGTAGAGGGTCTCGACATGATCGCAGACAAAAGACAAAGGCACCAGCAGAATCTCCGTTTGGCGAGCTGCGGCCAGCTTGTCAAGCAGGGTGGTCAACGCCGGCCCGGTCCAGCGCACCGGGCCGCTGCGACTTTGAAAGCCGAGCTGCCACTCCCGGTCGGGGAAACGCTGCAAAAGCCCCCGTACGGTAACCAGAATCTGGCTCAGATAAGGATCGCCGCGATCGATGACCTTTTGCGGCATGGCGTGGGCGGAGAAGAGCAGCGGCACTGCCGACCTCCCCTCAGCGGAAAAGCCTTCCAGACCTTCGTTGATGCGTGCCGCCAGAGCATCGAGATAAGCGGGCCAGTCGTACCACTCGGGGATAACGGCATAGGCCAATTCCGGAAACAGCTTCGCCGCGGCCTGTTGAAAATCGCCAATACTGCTACCGCTGGTGGCCTCGGCATACTGGGGATACAGGGGCAGCACCAGAGCCTGCTCGATGCCGTCGTTGCGCATCTGCCACAGCACCTCGTGAGCCCTTGGCGCACTGTAACGCATCAGCACATAACTTCGCCAGTTCTCCCCTAACTGCCTCTCTAAAGCGGCAGCCTGTCGTTCAGTCCATTCGCGCAACGGCGATTTCCCGCCGATACTACGGTAGTGATCCCGGCTTTGAGGAGCACGACGACGGGCCAGCAAACGGGCCAAGGGCTTTTGCAACAGAGGACCGCCCGGCAACTTGATCAGGTGCCGGTCGCTGAAGAGCCTGCCCAGGTAAGGCTCCACATCCTCAAGACTCTCGGGGCCACCCATGTTGAGTAGCACCAACCCGGTTGTCCGATCGGCTTTCAAGTTGCCGTCGCCCGACATGAAAGCAAAGTTCCGTTGCATCAAATCCTCTATCAGCTATTTTGGGGAGCTCAAACGGTGCACACATTCGACAAAAAAAGCGGCCTTTTCCGGTGCGACGGTCGGCATAATACCATGTCCCAAGTTGAAGATATGACCGGGTCGACCGGCGTTTTCATCAAGGATGCGTTGTACTTCCCGCTCGATGATTGCTTCCGGGGCAAAGAGTACTGCCGGATCGAGATTGCCCTGAACCGCCATACCGGGCCCCAGCTGATCGCGAGCCCGTCCCAGAGAAGTGAACCAGTCGAGACCCATAACCTGGCCACCGGCCTGTTGCACGGTGTCAAGCATGGCACCAGCGCCCTTGACGAAATGAATCACCGGCACTCCCCGCCCCTCAAGGGCGGATATTAGCCGACGGCTATAAGGCAATACAAAGGCCTGATAATCAGCGGGGGAAAGAATCCCTCCCCAGGTGTCGAAAATTTGAATGGCCTCGGCTCCCGCATCGATTTGCGCACTCAGATAACGGCAACTGGTTTCGGTGATCTTATCCATTAACGCCGCATACACCTCCGGCGCCTGAAACATGAGACGTTTGAGACTGGCAAAATCCTTACTGCCGCGCCCTTCGACCATGTAACAAGCCAGGGTAAAGGGAGCGCCACCGAAACCGATCAACGGTACTCGGCCCTGCAATTCCTGGCGCAACAGACGAATCGTCTCATAGACAAAAGGCACCGTTTCCTGCACTTCAGGAATTATCAAAGCGGCCACAGCGGCGGCATCACGCACCGGCTTGCTGAACACCGGACCCGGCTCATAGCGCAGCTCCAGGCCCATGGCTTCAATCGGTATCAGAATATCGGAAAACAGGATTGCGGCATCGACTCCGAGGATATCGATGGGCTGAAGAGTGACTTCAGCCGCCAGTTCAGGAGTCTTACAAAGTTCGAGAAAACTAAGTTTAGAGCGAATGGCCTGGTATTGAGGCAGATAACGGCCGGCCTGACGCATCAGCCAGACAGGAGTTCTCGCCGTTGGTCGCCCCCAGCAGGCCTCTATGAAATCATATTGCATCGTCATGGCACCGTTTCTATGATTGACGGCCGGACCAAGCCGGCGGCTGATAGTTGCAAAAAGGTTCCTCGGCCAGATAATCCCCATAAATAGCGTCGGCCCGCGCTCGGCAACCGCCGCAGACCTGCAGGTATTCGCAAACCCCGCATTTGCCCCGATAAAGGCTGAAATCACGCAATTCATTCAATAGCGGGGCATTAAACCAGATATCCTTGAAAGAGCGTTCTTTGACGTTGCCCGCGATGGTTGGAAAGTAAGAACAGGGTTTAAGGTTGCCATAGGCATCGATCAGGCAGATGCTCTGCCCGGCGAGACAGCCCTTGCCTCCACCGGTAGAAAAGGACAGACTGCGCCGCTCGTAAGAAACCTTGGAAGCTCGTGCCAGCTGTGGAGCGATGCGATAATAATGAGGAGCACAGGTGGGACGCATGAGAATCTCTGTCTCCTGGCACTCCTGGTGAAAATGCCAAGTCAAAATTTCCTCATAGTCTTCCGGCGAGATCAATTCATCCATGATTTCCTTACCACGGCCGGTGGGTACAATCATGAACAGGTACCAGGCCACCGCACCCAGTTCTTTGGCAAGCTGAAAAGTCGCGACGATGTCACTCTGATTACGGCGGGTAAAGGAGGAGTTGATCAGAAACTTGATGCCGTGGCGCTGCAGAGTGTGAGCGGCACGGATGGTGGCATCAAAAGCACCGGGACTCCGGCGAAAATCGTCATGCATCTCAGCGCTGGAACCGTCGAGAGAAAGAGAAACCATACGAATGCCACAATCAAGCATCTGCCGGCAGACCTGATCATTGACCAAGGTGCCGTTAGTCGCCATACACATGCGCAGACCCTGCTCCGTGCCGTAACGGGCAATAGTAAAGATATCGTCACGGAGTAAGGGCTCACCGCCGGACAATACCAACACGGGCTTGGACACTTGGCAGATATCGTCGATAAGGCGAAAGGCCTCGGCGGTAGAAAAGTCCCCTTCGGCCGCATCCATATTGGAGGAACAACGACAATGGACGCACTGAAGGTTACAGCGCCGGGTGGTTTCCCAAGCAATCCATTTGGGCAAAAAAGGTTGATCGACGGTACTCATGCCTCTCCTTTGACAGGGCTTCCATACAGAGCTAATATTACCCCAGGTGGGAGGTACTTCACAAGTTCGGGGTGACAAGAAAAAAGGCGAATCTTGCGATCCGCCTTTTTCGAATAAAGACTGGGCTGTGCCAAAATTAGCCGTTGGAAACCATTTGCGGCTGAGCGATGCTCATTCCAAACAGTTCTTCAATGATCGCCGCAACGGTGGTAATACGGTCGGCCTTCCAGGCGTTACTGCCGCAAAATACCAGGCCATTAACCACGTCGCCCCGTTGAGCGCGATCCAACGCCTCGATAATACAAAACCGCTCCCCGGTTTCCTTGAAGCTGCATCGATGCAGACAATTACTCAGGCAACGCTGGCCGGCGGCCAATTGTCCCTCGCGAACCTGCTCAAAATGTTTGATAATAGCCCGTCCGGGAAGGCCGGCAGGGCTCATGACCAAACCGATATCCTCAGGCCGACAGTCGAGATAAGCCTGTTTAAAGGCCGGATCCGCATCGCACTCTTCAGTACAAACAAAACGACTGGCCATTTGCACAGCGTCAGCACCTTGGGCCAGAGCGTACTCTATATCGGCCCGGTCCCAGATGCCGCCGGCAGCAATTACCGGAATTTCGATCTCCCAGGTCTCCCTGAAGTAAGCTTTAACGGCACGCACGGTTGCATACTGATCGTATTGACCGGTACCGATGTTTTCCATCTTTTCGCCCAGATGCCCCCCGGCGGTATCAGGGTCTTCGACCACCACAGCATCAGGTAGTCGACCAAAATTTTTATGCCACTTACGTGCAATCAATTTTGCCGCGCGAAGGGACGAGACGATAGGAATCAGGGCCACATCAGGAAAACGTTCGGTGGTAATGCCAGGCAGCTGCATAGGCAAACCGGCACCGCTGACGATATACTTAGCCCCGGCTTCGCAGGCCGCTATCACCATTTCAGCGTAATTTGTCACCGCGACCATACAATTAACCCCGATCACCCCTTGCGGCGCGATTGCGTAGGCCTTGCGAATTTCGTCCTGAAAGGCCAAAGGATCTGCGGCGGCCAGGTTTTTGCCATTATAGTGAAGGCTGTTGACGCCGATGCCGGCTGCCGCTACAGTACCGAAGCCACCGCAGCGAGCAACATGGCCGGCGAGGCGACCTGCTGAAATACGCACACCCATGCCACCGAGCAACAGGGGAAGAGGGGTACTATGACGGCCAATGGTCAGACTACGATTCACGGCTATATCCTGAAAAATTAAAGGTTGATAAATCAAAAATAGCCATAATCCAGCCATGGCTTATTGATCAATATTACCACCGGTTCGCCTATAGCTAATGTAATAGTTGTGTAAAAAGAGCGCTGGCACACAACCAAAAAACCTTGTTCCCACTGTTCCACAGTCATAGGAAAGCAATATGAAATTCTTCCGCCGCCTGGTCAGTCCCCTGATCGTTTTTATCGGCATCCAGCTTGCGTGGGTGCTGGTCGTTGTATTCTGGATTTCATGGTTTGTGCGCAACAACCGCAAATTTCGCCACCTGGCCGAAAAATACGGATCAGGATTGCCTCAAAGTGGTCTCGACTGGGTGGTTCTGGTCGAAGGGCTGGTGCTGCTGATAGCGATTCTGGCCGGGGTCTATGTGATTTTTCTCTACTGGCGGCGGCAGACTTCTCTGGCGCGGGAACAACGTAACTTTATTTCCCAGGTCAGTCACGAATTCAAAACACCGCTGGCCTCCCTGCAGCTGCACCTCGAAACCATTCGCCTGCGCCAGCCGGACCAACAGCAACTCGACTTCTTTCTCGGAACCATGCTTGAAGATACAGTGCGCCTGCGCAGCCTGGTGGACAACTTGCTCAACGCCAACCGCCTGGAACAGAAGCGTATTCGTCTTGACCTTAAACCTGACAACCTGTCGCGCCTGCTGACGAATTTTTTTCAACAAAAAAACGCTTCCCTGCCGGAAAACACTCGCCTGACCCTGGACTTGGCTCCCGATCTTCATGCCTGCATCGACCATGCGGCGATGCAGATGGTGTTACGGAATCTGCTGGAAAACGCTCTATTATACTCCAACGGTCCACCTGTCATTCATATCAGTCTAAAGGCTGAAGGTTCCCGCTGTCATCTGGTCTTCTCCGACGAGGGCCGAGGGATCTCCCCCAAGGACCAGAAAAAAGTTTTCCGCATGTTCTACCGCGTGCGCAAAAACGATGAAACCATTCGCGGATCGGGCCTCGGCCTGTTTATCGTCAAAGCCGTTATCTGGCGTCACAAGGGCAAGGTCTGGCTTGAGAGCAAGGGACTGGGGCACGGCACCCGCTTCCACATCCTGCTTCCGCGCATTGAACCAGTCGAAGGAGCCGATCATGACTGATCCCTATATGTTGCTGGTCGAAGATGAATTGCATATCGCTCAGGGGCTAAAGTTCAACCTGGAAATGGAGGGTTTTACGGTTGAACATGTTACCACCGGCGAGATGGCCCTGGCTAAAAAACCCTGGACCGGTTGCTGCCTGGTTATTCTCGACTTGATGCTGCCCGGCATGGACGGATTGCAGGTGTGCCGGATCATTCGCCAGGAGAATGCGCAACTGCCTATTCTGATGCTAACCGCCATGGGCAAGGAAGAAGACCGGGTAGCCGGACTGGCCGAGGGCGCCGATGACTACCTGACCAAACCTTTCAGCCTTGATGAATTTCTATTGCGGGTCAAAGGAATTTTGCGGCGGGCCGGCTGGTATCGCCCGAAAACGGCCGAAGAGGAGTGTTACGCCTTTGCCGGAAACCGGGTCTACCTGCAACAGCAGAGGGCACTCACCGACCACAAGGAAATCACCCTGACTGAACTTGAAACCCGCATGCTGCAGGTTTTTTTTGCCCACGAAGGGGAGGTTCTTTCCCGGGCAAAATTACTCAAATCGGTGTGGGGAGTCACTCCGGACACGGAGACCCGGACCCTGGACAACTTTATCGTTCGGCTGCGCAAATATTTTGAAAAGCGGCCAAGTCATCCGCAGCACTTTATAACCGTACGCGGGCAAGGCTACCGCTTTCAACGGCAAACGAAACGTTGACTGTCAACGACAGAAGGGGGAGCCATTGACTCCCCCTTCTGTCGTACCTGCAATCGCTGTTTTCAGGCTATCCTAAAATCTCCTTGCGAAAAGCTTCAATACCCATCTCATCAACAAACTTGCCGATCCGACCCCGTTTATTGAGCTTTTTGAACCACTCGACGACCTTGTCCATAATTTCCATGGCTTCTTCATCGCTGGGAACATGCTCGACCAGCTTGTGAGAGAGTCGCGGCATACCGCCGCCATTGCCGCCCACCATGACATTCCACCCTTTCGGAGTGCCGATCAAGCCTACATCCTTGATACAGGCTTCGCCACAGTCATTAGCGCAACCGGAAACGCCCATTTTAAATTTCCAGGGCAGTTCCAGACCATGGTATCTTTCATCAAGCTGCATGCCGACACCGACGGAATCCTGTTGCCCGCGCTTGCAAAAGGTGGTACCCGGGCAAATTTTGACCGAACGCACGCAAAGACCGATAGCCGCACCGGGCTTCTGATCCAGAGCTTCCCAGACGTCATCGAGGGTTTCTTCGGCCAAACCGACGATAGCAATACGTTGGGCGCTGGTTATTTTAAGAGCCTGAGCGTTAAAACGTTCAGCCACATCGGCGATCTTACGCAGAGCAGCCGGAGACGTTACGCCACCGGGGATATGTGGGGCGATGGCGTAGGTTTCCTTGTCTCTCTGAACAATGGCACCTTTTTCCAGAATATCTTTTTTCATCGCTGACTTATCTCCTAAAAAGTAGTTTCCACATACATACATCAATCAGTACTTGAACCCGAAAAAAACAGCTTAAAACATAGCACATGATTCTTAACCCGTGCCCAGCAAATTGTCAACCATTGCAAAAAGATCATCCAGTTTGAAGGGCTTCACCAGATAATGGTAAACGCCCAAACCAGCTGCGCGGTCGCGCTCGGGTTGTTGATCTTTGGCCGTCAGAATCATAAAATGGCAGATATTGTCCGCGACATTTTGCTGCAAATATTCAATGGTTTCAAAACCGTCCATGCCACCGGGCATCATCAAATCGACAATGATCAAATCGAACCGCTGCTCCCGAACCAACTGAACAGCCCGTTCGCCGCTCTCCGCAAGCAAAACCTGCCGATCCTCCCGACGCAGACTGATTTCCAGTAATTGCCGAATGATTGCCTGATCATCAACGATAAGTATCTTTTTCACCTTGTTGCCTTTATGTCAAAAATCCCTCTGCCTTATTAACCCTGTCGGCAAAGTAAAAATCCACCCGGATCCTGCCACCATGCACCTTGTAGTGTCCCGTTTGGTTAGTCGTGTCCATTAATTCTGAGGCATTTTGGTTGCTGTCAAGGCGCGCCGAACCTTCTTCAAATCGGGCCGGATCTGCAGAATTTCAGAAAAACCTTGAATCAAAGCTATGGAGGATTCACAATTTATGAGCGGCAGTGATAATAAGCCTGGTCTGCTTCGAATCAAATTCCCACTCCCGGCTCACATCCCGCAAGGTGGTAAAAATTCCACTGTATCGATCGATCTGATCGTAAATCACCGAGATACGCCCCCGCAGAGACCGCAACTGCTTACCGACGATCTTCTGACCCAAACTAAAACCGCACTATTCCCAACCAAGAAACTCTACCGGACAACATCTCAAATTCAAGAGGCCTGCTCATTATTCTAACATTAGGTTATCATTAACGAGACATCTATTTATAGTTTCTCTAATCGAATATCCGTCACAGACCTATCCGCCCCAAGTCAGCATTTCAAGGAGAGTTACCCAATGGCACTGTTTCTAACTGAAGAGGATGTTCGACAGGTCCTGACCATGCCCATGGCCATCAAGGCAGTTGAAGAGGTGCTGCGTGAAGTCAGTCTGGGACTAGCGGTAAATATCCCGCGGCAGCGCACTCGGGTCCCAAAAGGCGCGTTGCATATCCTGCAGGGGGCCGTGGAAAGTCAGCAAATCATGGGCTACAAAGCGTATACGTCTACCAGAGAAGGCAACCGTTTCCTGCTCTACCTCTATGATAGCAATCACGGCAATCTTCAGGCGATCATCGAAGCCGACTATCTCGGCATGATGCGCACCGGAGCTGCCAGCGGTGTCGCCAGCAAATGGCTGAGCCGCGACAACTCGACCACGGTGGGACTGTTCGGCTCAGGCTGGCAGGCTACGGGGCAACTGGAAGCTCTGTGCTGCGTTCGACCCATTTCCCAGGTTAAAGTAATGGCCCGCAATGCGGAACGATTGGGCGAGTTCTGCCGCCATCACAGCGATCGGCTCAGAATTTCCGTCGAGCCTTGTCAAAATGCGGAACAGGTCGTTCGAAACAGCGATATCATCACCACGATCACCACCGCCACCGAACCCCTGGTTCAGTTTCCTTGGGTGAGAAATGGCACCCATCTCAATGCCGTCGGCAGCAACGCCCTGATCCGTCGCGAAATCGACGAAAAAACCATCCGCAACTGCAACCTGGTGACCGTCGACGCTCGAGATGTTGCCGCTAACGAGTGCGGTGACCTGTTGCCACTAATTGAAAAGGGTCGCCTCAACTGGCGTCAGGTGATAGAGCTGGGGGATATTATTGCCGGACAGGCCAGCGGTCGGATCGATAGCGAGCAAATCACTCTGTTCGAGTCTCAGGGGATGGCCGTTCAGGATCTGATGGTTGGCACGCGGATACTGGCGGCGGCTCGCGCCAAAGGTCTTGGCAAAGAGCTGCCTTTCGGTAATTGAATCAGCGCCGGCCCCTTGTCCATTTTTACAACATATCAATAGGATCCACATCAATGGACGCCGTTACCCCGGCGGGCACCCGGCTGCGCAATTCCTTGAAGTGGTTCAACAAACGGCGCAATGCAAATCGACTGGAGGATTTAAGTAAAATCTGCCGTCGCCATTTACCTCGCAAGCGACTCAAGGGACAGGGCGCCGGCCCGAGGATTTCAACCATTCCATCAGCGGCCAGGTCCTGCCAGGCATCCGCCAGCCCTTCGGCGGCGGCAATCACCTTCGATTCATCATTTCCCGCTAGAATACAATTCACCAGATGGCCAAAGGGCGGATAGCCCAGCACTTCGCGGTTAGCCAACTCCTCATCGTAAAATGACCGATAATCGTGACCTGCCGCACAACTCAACACATAATGCTCGGGATCGTAAGTTTGAATCAGCACCCGACCAAGTATTTCACCTCGACCGGCCCGGCCGGCCACCTGGGTCAACAAAGAAAAGGCCCGTTCGGCAGAACGAAAATCAGGCAGATTCAAGGCACTGTCGGCATTAACCACCCCGACCAATGTCACGCCGGGAAAATCATGTCCTTTGGCGACCATCTGGGTACCGACCAACACATCGATACGACGATTGGCCATACCATCGACCAGCTGCTGATGGGCACCCTTGCGTTGGGTGGTATCGCGGTCCATACGACCGATAACCGCGGTAGGCAGCAACTCGGCCAATTCTTCTTCCAGACGCTCGGTGCCGGCTCCCTCCGGAGCCATCTCATTGCCGTGGCAAACGGGACAAATATCGGGCGGCGGCAGGGAATAGTCACAATAATTGCAGCGCAACACCCGCTGCTGCTGGTAGTAGGTCAGGGTAATTTCGCAATTGGGGCAGCGTATCGTCGCACCGCAATCCACGCAGAGCAGAAAAGGAGCAAAACCCCGCCGATTCAAAAGCAACAGGGACTGTTCGCCCCGCTCCAGGTTCTCCTGCAGAGCCAGGCGCAAAGGCTCGGCCAGAACGCCTGCGGGACGCTGTTTGGACAGATCAATCAACTCCACCGCCGGCAACGGCCGGCCCATGATCCGGTCGGCCAAGGGCAGGTATTCGGTCTGCCCTTGCTGCGCTCGATAGAAGGTAGGCAGCGCCGGCGTGGCACTGCCCAGTAATACGGTGGCCCCCAGCATCTGCCCCCGCAACAGAGCCAGATCCCGGGCATGATAGCGAAACCCTTCCCCCTGCTTGTAACTGCCCTCGTGTTCCTCGTCGACCACAATGATCCCGAGTCCTTCCAGAGGAGCAAAGATCGCCGACCGGGCACCGATGACGATATCAGCCTCCCCGCGGGCCACGGCTCGCCAGGCATCATAACGCTCACCATCGGACAGCCCCGAGTGAAGTACCGCCAGCCGCGCGCCCTCCGCAGCAAACCGGGCTCGAAAACGTCCCACTAACTGAGGGGTAAGGGCAATCTCCGGCACCAGCACCAGCGCTTTGCGACCCAGCCGTAAGGCCTGCTGAACAGCTCGCAAATACACTTCCGTCTTGCCGCTACCGGTAACACCATGCAACAACAACGGCCGAAAGGCAGCGCTGACCAAGGCCTCTTCAATAGCCTGTAAAGCGGCCAGCTGTCCTGCCGCGGGCACCACCGGGCAATCGGCGGTCAGCGGTACGGCCGCGAAAGGATCTCGCTGCCTTTCCCTGCTGTCTTCAGCGACAAAACCCTGCTCCACCAGGCCCTTTAGACTGCTGTAAACATCTCCAAATTGTTCTTTGATTTGCACCAGAGGCGTGCCGCCGTGCTGCCGCAAGTAATCCACGATGGCCCGCTGTTTCGCTCCTCGAGGCGCTATCTTTTCCGGCAACAAGGTAAAAAACCGCTCCCTAAGAATTACCGGCCCCTGCCCCGCACCACTCAGTCCAGCCGGCAGAGCGGTGCGAATCACCTCTCCGAGGGGGTGACAATAGTAATCAGCGGCCCATTCAAAAAACGCCACCATAGATTCATGAAAAAGAGGCTCAAGATCAAGGACTTCAAGCACATCCTTCAGCCGGGCAACGGGCTGCTTTGTGAACCCGAGCAGATAGCCGACCACTTGCCGCCGGCCGAGGGGCACCCGCAGCCGCGCACCAACCCGAGCCTGCGACAACAGGGATTCGGGAATGCGATAGCAAAGAGCTTTGGACAAAGGAGCTGCAACAGCCACACGAGCGATCAGATCAGACAAAAGCAATGACCTCGGCACCAAAAAGGCACTATTATTGGGGTTGACAGGGTATCACTGAACAGTGGAAGACAAGGGAGAAGCAGCCAGTTGGTGCCTTTTCCGGCCCATGCTATAATTCAGGGCAAAATTTTATGCCGGCAGCCAAGATTTTTTCAAAAACTTCAGAAGCTGTTTTCAGCACTTGTCGGGAGCAGCCTAATTCGTTTTCATCTGGAAACTGTGAATGGACACTAAATAGCACTTTTTGTCAGGACTTCGCAATTGTCAATAAAAACCGCATGAACTATGCTCGCCAAAGTTCACTAGAGATTCGATCATTCAGCCTCTTATGCCGAGATTTTCGCCATGACCATAATCCGACAAATCAGCCTATGTGTAACCCTGCTCCTCTGCTTAAACGCTACCGTTAATGGATCGATCAAACAGGAAGAAATAATACCGATGCTCGGTTGCCGCGCCTGTCATCAGTTTAGTGCAGAAGGCAACCGCTTCGCTCCAAGCCTCACCGCCATCGGCCAGCGCAAAACCAGAGAAGAACTACTCCACACCTTGAAAGCACGAGACAAAACAACTGCCGAACACCACATGCCGAGCTACGATTACCTGTCCGATGAGGACTTGCAACAACTGCTAAATGTCCTTGAACAGCCATAAAAATGTTGTCGTTTATCAGCGACCCCCTGATCCACCAGCAAAAAAATAGAAAAACCTCGTTGTCCCAGCAAAGCCGGGAAGATAGAATGCGGTTGCGGACCAACAAACTATCACCAACGA
>CAZKQY010000492.1:0-7270 GCA_964555005.1 uncultured Syntrophotalea sp.
TTGTGCATCGCTTGGGGTTCGCTAGAGGATCAAAGGCCCTTCTTGATCAATGGTCTTTTTGGCGCCGATATGTTCAACCTTTCTTCGCCAATTTGCCCCTAAAAAATAAAATCGCAAACTGTCTTGGGTTTCATCAATTGCCTTCACTAGTTGTTGCCGCATAGCCACCCATTGCGCGGGGTCGATTAGACATTCGAAAACGGAAAACTGTACCCGTTGGCCATGGTTGGTGCAGATTTTAGCCACCCTGCGCAACCGTCTGGGGCCGGAAGGGTCCGATGTCGCCACGTCGTAGCTTACCAGCACCATCATTTGATCACCTCCAGATAAAGGGCGGATATTCTTCCAGATCGCCACGCAGATAGCGGCTGAGCAGTTGAGCCTGGGCAAACATCAGCATCCCCAGAGGCATCTTCTCTTTGAGAAAAGGATGCTCGATCTCGATCTGCTTTCGCTTCTGATACTCCGTCAGCAACGTCTTTCTGGTGTCGTCATCCATGAGCACCGCTCCCGACTCGGTGATTTTAAAGCCGTTTTTTCGAACCTGACCGAGATTGATCAGCGACAATGCCAAGCGATCGCCGAACATGGGGCGGAACTCCTCCATCAGATCGAGGGCCAGACTCATGCGCCCCGGGCGGTCCCGATGCAGGAAGCCAACGGCCGGATCGAGCCCGACCGTTTCCAGGGCGGAGCGTGCATCGTGGCAAAGCAGCGTATAGAGGAAGGAAAGCAAACAATTCACCCGATCCAATGGCGGCCTTCGATTGCGTCCGGTGAAAATGAAATCTTCCTTCTGCGAAACAATCAGATCATCGAACAAGGCGAAATACTCGTTGGCCGCCCTCCCCTCGATACCGCGAATGTTGTCCAGATCCTCTTCGTACAGCAGCTTGCGAGCGACTTTTGAAAACTGGCTGACGGCCTTTTCCATGCCGCTCGACGAGATCCTTGCGCCGTGATCACGCACTGCCCGGCTCAATACCGCTCGGCCGTTGGTAACCTTGCCAATGACAAACATTCGCGCCAACCGCGCCGAAGCTTGCAGATCATCCGCCTGCCGGTATTGCTCCCGGCGCAGCAGAACATTCCCGGCCACCGGCCCCTGCACCCGGGCCAAAAACTTCCCGTAGCTGGTCATGAAGCTGACCGATACGTCATTTTCGGCACAATGGCCAAGAAGAAACGGGCTGCAGGTCACTTGGCCGAAGCATACGATGGAACTCAGGGTATGAATCGGCAGGCGCAGCTTCGTCTCCCGCTCGATGTTGACGACAACTGTCTCCCCCTCTTTGTTCAGATACGTTCCCTGAGTCGTCACGTAGAGCGTATTAAGCATCTTTCTCATCGGTCCCCCTCAGCATCCCCGCAAGATATTTCCTGACCGACCGGCTAGCCGTGCAGCTTTTCGGCAGACAGGCTGCTACAAGTGAACATTGGTCGCATTTTTTGGAATAGACCGCCTTGGGCGTAACTTCGCCGCCGACCAGGTCGTGAACCCGGGCGATGGTCTTCTCGGTCAACTGCCTGAGGTCATTATTGAACACAACAAGATGACGGCGCCGGCTCTGACCGTAAAACAGGGCGCCTTCTCGAATTTCGACATCCAGCATCTCTTCCAGACAGAGCGCCTGGGCACAGAGCTGCACCTCGTCGCAACGGTCCTTTTTCGGTTTGCCCCGTTTGTACTCGACGGGAAAAACCGTCCCGTCACCATGAAATTCAACAACGTCGGCCTGACCGCTCAGCCCCAATCGTTCCGAGCGGATCGGGAGCGTCCTCACCGTGCGGACCCTCCCCTGCTGCTGCGACTGCCCGCTGTCCGGTCGCTCGTGCAACACCCGTCCTTCCGCGGTGTATTTGTTTTCCGCCCAGACCTGCTCGATATGGATCAGGGCGCACTGGCGCGGACAATACAGGTAATGCTGCAAGGCGGAAAGCATGATGTAGTCGGATTCGATGTACATACACTCCCCCACGCAATCGAGTTCGGGAATTAACCGAAAGGTACATTTCATCCGCTACTTAGAATTAACAAAATTGTTAACACCCCATAGCGAACGTGATGAAACCGCCCAGGCTGAATACCCGCCTCTTAATGACCTTCTTTCTTCTCCAGCCGCTTCTTCTTTTCCGGCGCATCCAGATAATTTTCCTTCGTCACCACCCTGCGCCCCGATTCCAGCTCCAGCTTCTCCCGCGCCTCCCCAGCGATCCGACCGCCCTTGCCTGCGGCGGTACGGTTTTCATCGAATCCCTGGGCATCCTGCGTGCGGGTGATTTCGGTGGTTGCCGCCTCGCCAAGCATGGAGAAGATCAGCTCCAGATCGGTCATGTGGTCGCGCAGATTTTCCCGGTCGAGCTGTTTCAGCTCCTTGTATTCGGACGGGGTCATACCGAATGTCGCCTTGGAAATTTCTGCGGTAAGGATGGCATATTCCCGGCTGTCGCCGACCTCGCGATTCTTCCACTCATCGGTCAGCTCGGCCCGGATAGCGATGCCGCGCATGCGCTTTTCGATCCATTCCTCGGAATAGCCCTTGGCACGGTACAGTTCGCGGGTGCGGGCGGTGCCGAGTTCGGGATCCTCGATCTCCTGCACCCGCTCGTACCCGACCCTGGCCAGCCAGCGTTTGAAGGGTTCGGCCTTGGGAGATGGGATCGACTGGATGATGCGAAAAATGCCTTCGGTATTGGCGCAATCGGTTGTGCGTTTCTTCCCGTCAGGTGCAACCAGTTTCAACCCGTGACAATTTGTCACGGCTTCGCTTCCTTCCGCCTTAAGCCTTTGCTTCAGCTTACGCCAGTAGGCCCCGGCATCGGTACTTCCGGTCAATGCTCCGCAAACATCCGCAACAGAAAACCACCATTCGTCGTTGCGCAAAACCCGCCGGATTTTCTTGTCGTTGAAAACCACCAGATGCATTTTCATCTTCCCTCCCCTCCTGCTGCTGTAGGGTGCGGGGTACAATTTGTACCCCGCATATTTTAACAACATTACAGCTTTTCGATGATCTCCACCCCCGTCGGTGCTTGGCCAACCGTCACGTCGTAATCCTTGAACGATCGCGCTGGTCCTTCCGATCGTTCATTGCGCTGGATGTCGATCAGGTCGAAGAGCTTGTGGGCGGGGGCGTTGCCGAGTGCACTGTCGATAACAAATTGAAGTGAGGCAACCCCATTACACACAAAGCTTGTTCAATTCGTCACCTTCTAATGGATCGAGCTCCTCCGGTGTAAGGCCTTCCAATATGTCCAGTTTATAGGATCCGTCTGGTTGCACGTGCAACGAACGATGAACCTCTGCTGAGGAATATTGCCCGTAGGAACTATTGTGTTTCCACCAAATCACTTTCACGACTTCCATGCTGCCCTCTGGCCGGGCGGAAGAAGCGTCATTGACGAACAGCGACTGTAGTGCTTTTTTGATTTTCTCAGCATCGGCCTCCGAAAAGTCTGTCTTACTGGCCAATTGCGTATTAATTGCGCCGTAGGTTTCGTAAATTCCCTTATCAACTCGATGTTTCATTCCCATAGTGTCTGAGGCCTTTTTGTCCGGGTTCTTTTCGGTTTCCAGGTTGACGCTTTTGACGATTTGCAAACTATCCGGCGTTATTGATTCAATACTGAACGCACTCTGAATGGTTACAGGGCCACGGATTCCAACAGATACTGCATCTGAATTTTCCTCTGTGTTCTCAGTTTGCTTGCTTTTGTTTCCAGCACCTTTCTTCTTGAACGCAAAGACTTGCCCGAACGCGCGTACGTCGAACCACTCCTTGGAGGCGTTTTTTCGTGTGTCGGTAGATTCTATTTTCTTTTCTTTGACTTCTCTTTCCCATCTATCCAAAGCGGCTTTGAAGCGGTTATTGAGCGAGCGGAATTCGTCCCCGGGCGCGCGGTTGTCATCCGATTGAACGAAAATGGAATCGCCCATGTCTTGCAAACGGTTGCGAATTTTTCGTTTGAGACAAACGTCCGAAATTTCGCCGAAGCCATCATAGGTTTGACGAGGACGGTTGCCGTTCAGCGGGTCTCCGTTTGGATTCGCCCGTTTTACTGAGATAATCACCGCAAAATCGATCTTGTTCGTAAGACTTTTATTGTTCGCCATCGTTACCCTCCTGTTCGTTATTCTCGGTTAATTGTTTTTTGCAGCTGGCACCCTTAACAAGACTATCGATATAAGCACGTTCGTGGTAATACCCAATAAGATACGACCCATTCAATGGCGCATCCTTTTCATAATCAGCAACTGAAACGAATTTGTTTTTGATTGCTTCAATTTCCTGGAACGCAAAACCCCCTTTTACAGCTTGGACATATGGGTTCAAGCAACCGTGAATCGTTTGCCAAGTTCTGAACGGCCGTTGGGAAAATGCTTGCATATGCCTAATAGCCGCGGTAACAACACGATCATTATCCCTTTTATAGAGGGCGTATTCCTCTAATTTATCCGCCGCGCCAAGCAATCTGCCGTACAGGTAATCACGATCAGTTCGGTTTAGTTCAATGTTCAATTTATAGCCCTCCTTGTTACGTTGTTGATAATTCATTCTCACCAATGCGCACGCCGTCGACAACATTTGTTCAAAACCATTACGGTCGAACTTACTATCTTTTGTTATCCCCAAAGGATTTGAGATACGCCGAACAGTAACCACCACATAATCCGACGGTAAAAATGCACCATCAAAAATGCAGCGAAGCAGCCGTTCTCTTGCCGCTTTTTTAATTTTGGCATAGCCCTCATCTTTACCGCTACGAGGCCTTCCATAGACCGCCTCAATGATTTTATCTGCGGACGGTGCGCCCAAATAGGGGACATATTTTTTGTTTTCTTTATCCCAGAATTTTTGATGCCATCTACAGCCTTCATGCCAATCAGCTATTTTTCCAAGATATTCGGTACGATTTAATTCACGAAAAAAAGTAATGGCCATCCGACCTGTTGTGGCCGCATCCAGCGCAATCACCACCGTTTTGGCGTGTTGATCCAGCGCCCTACTATATCCAAAGCCGGAGAGTGATTTTTTCAATGCTGCGGCGTAATCAAAACCCGTCTCTGCGCGTAGAACAATTTGTAAGTCGCTCTTGGTCTTCGGTTGCGATGCCTGCAAAAAATTACTGATACTTTTGTCTTCAATCGGTGGGGGTAAAACCTTTTCTGTAGAACCAACCGTGAAGGACAAAATCACCTGTTCCTCGCAGTAACACCCCCGGTCATTGATGAGGTACCGTAGGAACTGATGGGCCTTCTGAGAAGTCTCATAGCCGATTGATACGGCTTCAGAGGATTCGCTGAATTTCCCTCGAAAAGTGAAATTCGTTTTGTCATTATCGGAAACAAGCTTTGAGTTTGCTGCGGCGTTGGAAATTTTTTTTGGGTGAAATGTTGCAATTGGCTGCTGCACGGCACCTGTAATATAGTCCAGGGATGCTGTATCTTTCAGCTCGGTTAGTTCTTTTAAATTTTTCTTTTCGGCAGAAGACAGTCTTTTTTTGCTTTTTAATTCTTCTCCAGCCCATTTCTTTTTGTTGGCCTTTTCCCTCTTTTCCTTTAGGTAAAATTGATGCCATGCCTTAAAAAATATTTCGTTTTCCCAAACTTTCGTTTGTGGATTTCTGGATATCTCGACTTGGAAAATAATGAATGTCTTGTCCTTCGGGTTCATTTCCGATAAATCCGAGGCAATGCTTTGTTTCCCAACATACTTATAAATGGCTTTAACTTGCTCTGTTGCAAAAGGGGATTCAGCAAAAACTTTCAGTTGCGCGATATATTGGATGTATTTTTTGCCATCCCCTTTAAGATATTCGTATTGGTCAAAAATAGGATGAGGTGAGGGACCACTTGACCTTCCCATGCTCTCTTCCGTGACCGGGATCGTGATATTGATGAGCGGATTTCCGGGACTTTTTGAGGTTGCGTTGGACTTTTTTTCAATTTTATTGGTACGGACAAAATTGCCGTTGCCGTCAATAACGATGACAGCAATCATACCGCTGTTATTAGAAATAGAGGTTGTTGAAAGCGGATACGTCTTCTCCATCGCATCAGCGTTTAGATCGTAACTGCTTGCCAAATATTGCCAGAATCCCATGATTATTCCTCCGATAACAAATCCGCTATGCAAAGATCATTGTCGACAAACGTGAAGTTCCGGTTGCCCTCGAACTCTTTTGCCGTCATCGCGCGGATAAAACGCTTCAAGAAAGGGTCACAATCCTTCGGCATAGGGAACGAAATGAGGCCATCTTCCATCTTGGCTCTCCACAAACGGACGATCAGTTCGTCTTTTCCCGTTTCGTCGGGGTAATCGTATCCGTGGAACTGCACACCAAAATCGAGTTCGCCATAATCCTTGTAAAAGCTATCCCTTTCACCAAAAACGCAGGGTTCCACATATCCTTGGCATTCCCGCGTTCCTAGAAAAACATCCCGCCGTCCACCTTTTTCAATACAACGTTTGGCGACGTTGTGATGCTTGTGCTCATTACGGTCCTCCTTTAAGTTCTCACGCTGATAGTTCCAGTCAAAATGAGCAAGAACCTGATATCCGACGTCCCGCAAGTAAGTGTAATAGGAGAGGTCATTTATTTTCCCATCATTCATCTTTATTGGTTTGATTCCTTTTGACTCGGTCTGAATTTTTTTCATGACACGCACGGCATCGATATACCAGATGAAAGTCGGCTTCCAATAGACGCTTTCAAGAATCCCTTTGAGGGCCTGATAGGTCGGGATCTGATAGGAAAACTTTTCACCGCCAACCCGTGTAACGGGATCGGAAAAAAGAGCGTATCGCCCCGAGATCTTGAATTCCACCGAGTTGCGTTTTTTATCCATTCTGAAACCTCCCCTTAATTCACACATTCAACAAAGAAAACATCGCTTCACGTTTCAAACCTTGTCCTTCTGCGTCGTAGTAGTCAGGGCTCAACAAATAAAACGCGTCATCTATAAGACTGGCCGCTTGCTTGATTTCATCTAAAGCGTTTGAGTATACGGTGACCGTATATATCTGCAATTGTTTCAAGATGCGCATTTTTTGCTTCGGATTGTAACAACCTAGGAATGTCTCAACCAGTTTAATGGCATCACCATAAGGAACAACAATTCCGATCTGGGCGCCGTCAATCACAGAAAATTCTTCCGCCGCCGTTCTGAAAGGCTCCTCGCTGTTTCAAGTGGGTAGCCTGAAATCCAGTTTGCCCGCAATCAGGTAAGCCATGTTGATCAGGTTCTTGGTTGATCGATACCCTCGCG
>CAZKQY010000493.1:0-12230 GCA_964555005.1 uncultured Syntrophotalea sp.
GTGCTAGCCCTGGCTGCCTCTGGCTTCCGCCGTTATGCCAAAAAAATAGGAGGCTCTGACTATGCAATGTTCGATGGATCACATAGTTCTGAATGTCGAAGACGACAAGAATATGATTAATTTTTACTCAAAAATCATGATGCTTGAGACTGAGCGTTTGGAAGAATACCTTGCAGGCGAAGTGCCATTTCCTTCTGTTCGACTGAATTCAGAGACAATCATAGACCTGTTCCCTAAAAAGATGTGGCAGGCGAATGCCATGCCTGGTGAGGGTTCACGCAGCAATCTGAACCATTTTTGCATCTCTCTCAGCAAGGAGGGGTGGAAAAGTCTATCCAATAGACTAAACAACAATGGCATTAGTATAGAGGAAGGGCCGGTTCCGCGTTGGGGTGCGCATGGCACTGGAATCTCTATTTACTTTCGAGATCCGGAAGGGAACCTGATCGAGGCCAGATATTATGAGGCACCAGAAAGCTCGGAGAGATGCTTACTTGGGTCGTAGCCGATAATATAGATTATTTCATATCTATATAAGAGATATTAATTGCATGACATCCATTAAAGGCGGTCTGTCAATAGGACAAACTCCTTCTGCGCCCCATGAAGCGGCCTGTTGACAGGTTAACGCTATTGAGATCACCACAAGCCCCCGACTGTTCCACCTTGTCCTTCACGGGCGGTCAGCAAATCCTGGACCGCGCCAGACATCCATCGGGGCTCTATCCAGCCGCTGTTTTCTCGGCAGCCTGTTTATCCTGCAAAGAAGCAGCGGGCTTGTTTCAGCGCCACTTTAGCGGGATTTGTCGGTCAGGGCGGATCGCCAAGAAAGCGATAAAGGAAGAGCGTTTCCAATCAAATCGGAGGGCTTGCATTCGGTTAGGCCGGGGGATGACCGCTCCCTCCATTTCCTATGCCTCCCGAAATGCTCGAAAAATCAGCTCCTTCTGGAATGGTTCCTTTTTCTTAAGAAGGTGATAGGCGGCAATGGCCGGCTTGTATGCCACAATGCTGTTTGAGATGGGCTTCCCTGCCTTCGACCCCCCCCTTGCCATATGTTTTTACCTAAACCTTCTTATCGTAGGGTTATAGATTATTGCCAGGGAGGCATTTTGAGAGAAGCAGTTCTTGATATGGGCGTTTCCCCGGATAGATGGATGCCTCAGGCATGCCATAGAGCCTCAGAAGCCTGACAAGAACAAGGCGTCTCTCTTATCCCTCTTTACCTTTGCCCCAGCAATCATAAAGAGCCCTGATGGGTGCACCAGTTTTACCTCAGGTCCGGCCTGCTGAAGCCCATCTATCAGCCAGTATCAGTTCGGGGTTGACTCTACGGCCACAATAGGCATAGAATCAAATTTAGGCAGTTGGTCATGGATCATTCTCAGGTCATTTGGCAGCTTTTTACTTAATAAGGATCTTTTTCTTGTCATCAATGACAGAGGGGAAACAATCTCTGGAGTGGAGATCGATCCCGCAATAGTATTTCATTTGGTGGTCGCCTTTAATAATTATCAAGGTGCTGCTGTCGGACAGATTTGCCGCCCCGCTCCATATTGGCAGTCACAGCAGCCACATGGGACAAACAATGACTGAGTCGGTCAATACGCCGTGGGCACTGACCCCTGAGCAGACACTCGATGCTGCGGCGACGCCTCGCGACGGCCTGGATCCTTCCGCGGCGGCGCTGAGGCTTGCAGACCATGGGCGGAATGTACTCAAAGCCGCGGATCGTGAGCCCTGGTACTTGATCCTGCTGCAGCAGTTTGCCAACCCATTGGTCTATATGCTGATCGGGGCGGCGTGCATGAAGGCCTATTTCAAAGGGGTGACGGACGCTGTTGTGATCGGCTCCGTACTCCTCTTCATGGCCATCGTCGGGTTTGCGCAGGAGATGAAGGCAAAGAAGGCCATGGCCGCCCTGCTTAGCTTGAGTGCTCCCAGGGCCAAGGTCCGACGAAGCGGCACGACGCAACTGGTGGATGCAACGGAGTTGGCCATAGGCGATCTCCTAATTCTCGATGCCGGCGACCGTGTCGGAGCGGACGCACGGCTTATCGAAGCGGTCAATCTCAGAATCAACGAGTCGACCTTCACCGGCGAATCGCTCCCGGTGCAAAAGGATGTCCGCGTCCTGCCGCTCGATGCACCGATTCACGACCGCCGGAACATGGTGTTCATGGGAACAACGGTTACTCGCGGTCGGGCCGTGGCCGTGGTCACGGCAACCGGGATGCGTACTGAAATCGGCCGCATCGCGGAAGCAGTTGCGAGCACTGGGAAGGACAAGACCCCGTTGCAGCAGAGCATCGAGAAGCTCGGGCACGCACTAATCTGGGTGGTCCTCGGCGCCTGCGCCATGCTGGCAGTTGCGGCTCTGCTGCGGGGCATGAGTTGGGTGGATGTCATGCTGCTGGCTGTGGCTGCGGCCGTATCAGGGATCCCTGAAGGCCTGCCCGCGGCCGTGACGGTCGTCCTGTCCATCTGCGTCAACAGTATGGCCAAGCGAAATGTCCTCATTCGAAAACTCGCCGCTGTCGAAACCCTCGGAACTGCCACCGTGATATGCTCGGACAAGACGGGTACGCTGACCTTGAACCAGATGACCGTGCGCGCGATCTGGACGGGAGGACGGCATCTGACAGTCACCGGCAGTGGGTACGAACCTCTAGGAGAGTTTCTGCATGACAGCACCAGGGTTGAGCCGGCCGGCGAAGCGGCCCTTCTGCACACCTTGCGTGGCGCATCCCTGTGCAACGATGCTATTCTGAGCACTACCGACACGGGGCACCAGATCCTGGGTGATCCCACTGAGGGAGCTCTCCTGGCAGCGGCGGGGAAAGCCGGGCTCGACAAGGAGGAATTGGAGGCCACTCATCCCCGTCTGGGAGAGATCCCTTTCGAGAGCGAGCAGCAGTTTATGGCCACGCTGCATGCCGAAGGCGGCCAGCGCGTGGCCTATGTCAAGGGCTCGTTGGAGCGGCTCCTGCCGATGTGCGCCCGCCTTCGGACCTTTGACGGTGATCGGGAAATGGATGAGGCCGCCCGCCAGGAGGTGACCGACGTCAACGAGTTCCTGGCCGCCCAAGCATTCCGCGTGCTGGCCATAGCCGTTGCACCCTATCCCGTGACGCTCGGGCGACTTGAGGCCTCCCATCTGCAGGGCCGCCTGGTTCTGTTGGGACTCGCGGGCATGCTGGATCCGCCGCGCGATGAGGCCCGCAGCGCCGTCCAGGCCTGCAAGCAGGCCGGAATACGGGTGGCCATGATCACCGGTGACAACCCAAAGACGGCGACGGCGATCGCCGCTGCACTCGGGATTTGCGAAGCGGGCGAAAAGGCAACGATCGGCAGGGAAATCGAGGCGATGAATGATGAGCAGTTGCTTGCGACGTGCCGGGCTCAGAACGTATACGCCCGCATCGAGCCCCTTCACAAGCTGAGAATTGTCCAGGCATTCAAAAGGGACGGCCACGTCGCGGCCATGACAGGCGATGGCGTGAACGACGCTCCAGCGCTGGAAGCCGCGGCAATCGGCATCGCTATGGGTGTCACGGGGACCGATGTCGCCAAGGAGGCCGCCGACATGGTGCTTGCGGACGACAACTTCGCCTCGATCGTGGCCGCGGTCGAAGAGGGCCGTGTCGTCTTCAACCGCCTGCGCAACGTGACTTTTTTCCTGCTGATGACCTGCACGGGAGAACTCGCGACCCTTTTTCTGAGCGTTGCGCTCTACGGAGAATCCCCGCTTGAACCGATCCAGATACTGTGGATCAACCTTGTAACCGGCGCCCTTGTGGCCATTCCGCTGGGGCTGGAGCCCGGCAGCGGCGACGAGTTGTCACAGCCGCCTCGCGACAGCCGCGTCGGTCTGCTGTACCCCGGCATGCTCATGCGAATTGGGTTCACAGGGCTCTTCATGGCCCTGCTGGTGACCTGGATCTTTCATCATGCCCCCCTGCCCGACGTACCGGATGAAGCGACCGCCCACGAACTGCGCCAGACCATTGCGTTCACCGGCATCGTGGTGTTCGAGTGGTTTTTTGCCTTTCAGGCCCGTTCTGCCGAGAAGGGTGTACTCATGCTCGGCCTTTTCCGCAATCGCTCGCTGTTCCTCTCCATGAGCGTCGGGCTTGGTTTGCAGATGCTGCTGGTGTATGTGCCCTTCGCCAACCGCGTGTTTCATATACGTCCCCTCCCCCTCGCGGACTGGGGCTGGGTCGTGCTGCCTGCCGTCGTGGTGGTCACGCTTGAAGCGCTCCGCAAGCGGGTGGCCCCGCACCTGTTTGCAGCGGGTCAATGGAAACCGCTTCGCATGCGTGAGGTATTCGGAAAGAGTGACCTTAATTAGATTCATATCAATGCTTTTTTTTACAGGTCTTCTGTTTGGTTGTTCGACCGTGTCACTAAAAAGCCCGCCACAATGGATTGGGTATAAACAATTTGGCAAAGCTTCGTATTACACATAACCAACGAATGAACTCGGTCCAAAAAACGTGTGGGTTAAATCTTCGCGCAATTTTTTGTTGAACTACCTGTAGTGCAAGCCGAGTCGCTTTTCTGACAGATTATTAGGATGTTAGCGCAATTTTAAGATAGGAAAATTTGCTGGAGGGACAGGAAATGAAATATCCGTTTAGGAATTTGGTATTTGAAGGCGGTGGTGTAAAAGGAATTGCTTATGTCGGGGCAATGAAAGTCCTAGAAAACGAAAAAATATTGCAAAATATCAGTAGAGTAGGAGGCACTTCTGCTGGCTCAATTAATGCTGTTTTGTTTGCCGCCGGTTTTAGTAACCGGGAAACGCTTAATGTACTAAAAAAATTAAATTTTAATGACTTCAAGGATGATAGTTGGGGCGCTTTGCGTAATATGAGGCGGCTGAAGGATGATTATGGATGGTATAAAGGAGATTATTTCAGGGATTGGATTGGTGATCTTTTAAAGAGAAAGACAGGCAGTTCAAATATTACGTTTAAAGCACTGTATGAGCAGACAGGTAAAGAACTATACGTTTGTGCGTCAAACTTATCGACAAAGTTTAGCGAGGTCTATTCCCCTGAACATACACCACGTATGAGAGTAGTAGATGCAGTCAGGAGATCGATGTCCATACCATTATTTTTCAGTGCTGTGAGAGATGACAGAAAAGATGTTTTTGTTGATGGCGGCATCATAAACAACTATCCGGTGAAACTATTTGATCGCGAAAAATATCTTAATGATTCAAGTTTAATAAGAATCCCAAAATATTATGAAGCAGAGAATAAATCTCTTTCCATAAAGTCCCCAAAAAGCAGTTCGTATATTTATAATAAGGAGACATTGGGATTCCGGCTTGATTCTGCAAAAGAAATAGGCGTATTTCGTGACGGGCAGGAGCCACAGCATTATGAGATTGAAAACTTCCTTGATTATACGATGCAGTTAATCAAGGCGTTACTTTCCTTGCAGGATAGCCAGCATCTTCATGAAGATGATTGGCATAGGACAGTTTACATAGACACTCTGGGCGTCGGCACGATCGATTTTGATTTGAGCGACATTAAGAAAAAAGAGTTAGTAGCTTCAGGAAAGAAAGCAACAGAAAATTATTTAAAATGGTGGTCGGACGAAAGCAAAGATTTAGCTATAAATCATCCAGCATCGACAGATTGATCGATACTGACGAATTACGTGCTGCCTGAGTTAGGTGGTGCTGACAACAAAAAGTTACAACCCGACCCACCTAAATTTTTGGTTTTTTCAGCTGGGATAGTCTCAATTATTATCATCATGACGGGAGGTCGAGTGAGTTTAATTAGATTGTCAGATGAACATTTTATTATACCCGCTTATTTCATAAGAATAAATAGAAACTATAGAGACAGAAAGAGGAGAAGCCAATGGCACAATTTGTTGTCAATTCACATCGTTTTGATCCTTATAAGAATTTCAAATTCCAGATAGTATTGGATGGAGAGGTCGTTGCCGGAGTCAGTAAAATCAGTGCTCTTAAGAGATCTACCACACCGGTGACGCATCGCGAGGGCAGTGACCCAAGCATATCTCGTTTATCTCCCAGCACCTGGAGGTTCGAGCCAATTACCCTTGAACGAGGGATCACTCATGATCCTGCGTTTGAGAACTGGGCCAACCTCAGCTACAGTGTTGCTGGTGATTCTGCAATGTCTCTCAAGAATTTCCGTAAAGATATCATCATACGATTGCTGAATGAGCAGGGCACTATAATTAAGGCATTCAAGGTGTATCGTTGTTGGGTATCTGAGTATCAGGTACTGCCCGACCTTGATGCGAATGGAAATGCGGTGGCGATAGAGTGTATAGTTCTTCAGAATGAAGGATGGGAAAGGGACCTGGATGTTGTAGAACCCACTGAGACCTGAACGCAAAAATGCGTATTATGCCTGTATCAGATTTAACCAGCAGGTGCAGGACCGCAGTTCTTACATATGATTGCATAAAAGGAAAACAGAAAGATTCGGATATCATCAAACACAATGAAACGATCAAAAAGCCCGTTTCGGCAATCTGAGCTGGTATATGGGCGATCACGATATCTTCAAAGGAGGTATGGGCATGATGGATTTTCAGGTTGAACTGGCGGCGGCAAGAGGTGATATCCCGGCAGACCTGCTGATCAAAAATGCACGGATCATCAATGTTCTTGCCGGTGAAATCCATACTGAAAACATCGCCATCTTTGACGGCCGGTTTTTGGGATTCGGAGATTATGAGGCAAAGTCGTCATTTGATGCCGACGGTCTGTATCTTGCTCCAGGTTTTATTGACGGCCATATTCACTTTGAAAGTACCATGCTCACACTGCCTGAATTTTCCCGGGCGGTTATGCAGCACGGAACTACATCTGTGGTCATCGATCCACATGAAATCGCCAATGTCTTCGGGCTGGACGGTATCCGCTACGTGCTGGACTGCATCCGTCAGGTTCCACTGGATGTGTTTGTCATGCTGCCATCCTGTGTGCCGGCAACGCCGCTGGAGACCTCCGGTGCCACTATCACCCATCATGAATTAAATGATATGATTTTAGAAGAATATGTGGCGGGGATCGGTGAAATGATGAATTTCCCCGCGGTGATCCAAGGGGACGAAGAAGTGCACCGGCGTATTACCGCTGCCCGATGGAAAAAGGTGGACGGCCATGCACCCGGCGTCACTGGAAAGGACCTGAATGCCTATATTTTTTCCGATATTGACAGTGATCATGAATCCACATCGGCCGAAGAAGCCAGGGAAAAACTGCGAAAGGGTATGCATATCCTGGTCCGGGAGGGAACCTCCGAAAGAAACCTTGCCGACCTTATTCCCATAATCACCAAAGACAATTCCTGGCATTTTTCATTTGCCACGGATGACAAGCACCCAGACGACCTTATGGAAGAAGGGCATATTGATCATTCAATGAGAAAGGCCATTTCACTGGGGATGTCTCCGATGACCGCCTATCAGATGGCCACCATTAACACAGCCAACCATTACCGGCTGAAGCATACCAGCGCCGTTAAGCCGAACTTTCAGGCGGATTTTGTTCTGCTGTCCGATTACAAGACCGTTAAAATTGAAGCGGTCTATAAAAAAGGGGTGCCGGTTTTTAAAAACCATCATTTGATTGAGTTTCCGGCAAAAGCGTATCCAGGTATTCGAGACGCCATGAATCCCGGCAAAATCACATCAGATCAGTTTAAAATCCCGGCCGCCGGCCGCAGAATCCGGGTAATTGATATTGTGCCGGGGCAGATCGTGACGGATGAATGGATTACCGATGCCAAGATTGAAAACGGGTTTCTTGAATCAGACATTACCAATGATATTTTAAAAATCGTGGTGATTGAACGGCACCATGCCACTGGACACATGGGAAAGGCCTTTGTCCGGGGATTTGGGCTCAAACAGGGGGCCATTGGATCAACTGTTGCCCATGATGCGCATAACATCGTGATTGTCGGCACTAATGATGCGGACATGTTTGCCGCCTTCAAACGGATTGAGGCCTTGAAGGGAGGGCTTGTGGTGATTGATAAAGAAGCGGTCATCGCGGAGCTGCCTTTACCGGTTGGCGGTCTGTTGTCAAAAAAGTCCTTTGAGGAAACGGCGGCAGATCTGAAAAACCTGAAACAAAAAGTAAGGGTCCTGGGTGGAAAACACCCGTCACCTTTTATGATCCTTTCATTTCTTTGCCTGTCTCCCATTCCAAAACTTAAGGTAACGGATCTGGGTCTCATCGATGCAGAAAAATTTGAAATCACAGCTATCTTTGCTGATTGATTTTTTTGTGGGATTTTTATTTTCAGTGCCAAGCTTTAGCTGGCATAGAACCTCTCTGAAAATCCGGAAAAATCCGTAAGATCCCAGAAAATGAAGTTGGGCGTATAAGCGAAAAAAAAGAAGCTCTTATTTAAAACGGTAAGGGCTAACGAACATAAACGCGCAATCCAGCGGGCTTCTTAAACCAATCGCTGATTTTATGAAAGATCTCTTGCATATTCTCGATTTATTTGCGAGAATCTTATTGCACCAAACGCGATTTTGCTGTGTAGTTTCATTCAAAAAACTATTAGGAGGTGAAGTATGGCTTATGTAAACATTGACGGAGAACGTTATGAAAAGGAACTGCTGGACCTTGCTAAGCGTCACACCACAGGAGCCGGAGAGGAAAAGTTGTCAAAAGATGAAGTCGCTGACCTATTCAAGTCTGCCAAAGACGGGCAGGGAGTGACCGATACAGAGAAAAAGACCCTTGCCTATATTCGGAAGAACTTCGAATTTACCGATGCCGCCGCCAAAGATTTCGATAACAGATTTGCCAAACTGTAGCAAGGCGTCGTAAGCCTGCGCAATTGTGACCTAGACAATTAAAAATTGATATCGGTATATTAAATCCAGGTGTTGACGTATCGGTACAATCGGATTGTTTGGTCTAAGGGAAAAATTGCTTCACCTAACATGGAATAGCGCGCAGAGTTAACCAGCGCGCTATTCCATGCTGTGAGCATCACGTGTTACGTAATAGACTACCCTTGCATAGGTTAGTTCCCAGATACAACGATACGACTCATCGGCCCTTCCAATAAACCGATGCCTTTGCCTGGCTCTTTCTTTGACCAAGCGATGTTATGTTTTCATCCAGGAAGCGCCGTGCGAGACAGTTTCGATCTTGATAATTGACTAATTTCCCGTTTTCTTTTTCCAGTCGTTCTATATCATCTATCAAATAGCCGCTGAACCGCTGGTGAGGATAATTCTTCATTCTATAATTCCCGGCGGAGTTTTCGAAACGCTTTTCTACCTTTCAAATACAGGAGTAATTCTCCATCATCGTTATCCTCAAGCACTTGATCGTGATAGTCTGTTTTCGTCATCATTATATCCTAACCGTTTCTGCAATGAGGTCACCAGCCGGCGTGAAGCGTTGTGAAACACTGGTCTGGTGCACTGACGGGTTGGCCTTTCACTTACTTCTTAGGAAAATACTTTACATTGTCCACATTTTTAAAATCTGAATCTTGAGTCCAAATAGTAGCGTTGATTTCTTTTGCTGTTGCGAGAATAAGACTGTCAGCCATTGGAAGATTATGCTTCAGACTTAGTTTTGAGGCAGTAATAGCTCGTGCAGCTGTTAAATCCACAACGGTACCTTTTCGCATAGCAACGGCTGTTTGTAACGCTTCATTCTCACCGGACTCTCGAAGCACTACCTTGAAGACCTCATATATTATTACTGTTGGTACAACAAGCGAAGCCGTATCATTCAAAGGAGGCAGGAAATGCTCGGCATTCGGCTCATCTGCAAAATATGCAAGCCAACCTGAAGAATCGACAATATTCATACTCTGTCTTCCTCTCGTTCGAATTCCGTATTTATGCCTTTCAGAAACCCGCGGAGCTCTTTAATATCTCGTTCTGGAATAAGTTCGATACGCCCGCCATATTCTAGAATCTGCATTTTTTGACCAGGGCGAAGGTGTAGTGCCTGCCTAACTGCTTTTGGTATAACGACTTGATATTTTGGGGATACAGTTACAGTTTGCATATCAAAACCTCTATCGATATTATTTGGTATTACAATAATATGATCGATAAAGTTTGTCAATTTTATTGATGGCCAACGCTGAACGAACGGGTAGGCAAGGCACATCGCCATAAGAGTGTTTTTGTCTATTTGATTGCTTGACAGCCCGATCCCAATCATGATACACAATCTTCATGTTACAGGAGATGGGGGAGATAGAGTTTGAGGATTTTTGGCACACAATTCAGCGTTCACTGGTCAAACCTACACTCCAATCCCTTGGAAAGCGATTTCCTATCACTGAGCAGCAATTCCACACCTGAGTTCATGGGGTGACTGTGGGCTTGCAGCGACGTATTTTCACGATGTTAATGCCTGCTACAGTTTAGGAAACTGGCAGGGGGCTCTTCTTCCACTGGATTGCCGAGGCAGTGGGCAAGGCATCAGGATGGCAGGGGTGAACCGAAATCGTGTCCATGCCCGTGACAGAATTTTCCGATGACGCTGCTGAGTGACTACAAGAAACAACAAAAGCTGGCATGGGCACGTGTCCAGCCTCACCTCTGGTTCACGCCGTTTTCCGTGCTACACACGCTCGATCACGTTCGTAGCGAATATTTTGCCGACTTGTCAGCGACCGTTCACTTGTATTTCGTCAACAGGGGACCCTTGGCTTGTGTTGTTCACGAAGATTCGTTGGCAACCATCTACATTCACCAAGTCCTCAACCATAGCGATACTCCCGCCGAAGTAGCCAGCTTGATCTGCAAACACGAGCTACTGCACATCCGCATCCCCCCAGTTGTCGAGGGTAAAACAACAATCCAGCATCCCCCTGAGTTTTGGGAAGCGGAGAAGGCAATTACGCCAGAAAGGACTCTGGCATGGCTCTGGATTTGGCACAATCTAGGTTGGTGTTTGAAGAGACGCCCCCGTCTGAAACGAATAGACGTGCTTCCAAACTGGCGACACCTGTGGAGTCGTCCAATGCTCGATCTGGCCGGCTGCCGACAATTGCTTCCTGAACTGTCCGAAGAAACGGAGGAAGTGGTCTGGTGATGCTTGCACCCTTCCCCGCCGACCGCCAAAATGGCTGGCAGAGTTTCTGTTCCGCATACCCCTTCTTCCCTAGGTCTATTTCAAATACGACCGGGGGCTTTACTTAAAATCAAATAGCCTCAGATTTTGGCAGAACAAAGGCATGGTCGAGGGCAAAGAAATTGAATAATCAGCTTTAAACCTTTGTAAACTACATTGAATTTATGGCTGAAAAGTGAGTGGTAGGGGGCAATCGCCCCTGTCTAAAGAAAAAAATGAAAATGGTTTGGAATAACCGCATATGATGCAGCGCCCCCTGGGTACCTAATCGTGACTGTCTTGGCATGTAAGACAGCTATCATGGGCAAACCAGCTTCACAAGGAAAATATGGAAATGTGGAAAACGTACCTTATTTCTTGCCCTTATTCCACCTTACTCAGGGTGTACACAAAAAGTTTCATTCATCCAATTTCACCGGCGTCTTAAACCCAGGCGGCTTTATGGCGAGTACCGAACACCTGAGCTGGTCGAGAATGGCTTCGGCGGTATTGCCGATAATTATCCCTGATATACCGGTACGGGCGACGGTCCCGATGACGACAAGATCTGCACGCAACTGCTCCGCCAATGGCGCAATCACTTTTTTTGCCGGTCCCTCCGGCAAATGAAGGCTGGGAGACAGGTAATCATAAGCCTCCTTGCCGATCCATCCCTGTAATCTCTCGGCCAGCCGGTAAAGTTCCATCCTGTGTTGATCACGCTCCCTTCCAACGTATTTGGTAAATCCTTCAGGCGACATGCCGCCACGGGACAACATAAGTTTTTCCGCAAGGGCTTCCCAGGCATGGACGATGTGCAGGGAGGCAAAATCTGAAAGCGCCAGTGAGGCGGCCAGTTCCAAAATCTTGCAATTAAGATCATGCTCTGAAGGGAGGAGAGCTAACAGATCAAAATCGACAGCCGCCAGTATGCTGCTGTAGTTCGGTTTCTCTGGTGACTTCATGAGCCAGACCGGGCAGGGACATTTCCGGAGAAGATGCAGGTCGTCACTGCCGAAAAGCCTGCGCGTCCAGGATGGATTCTCCGCTGGTTTGATGAGCAGATCATAGCCATTTTGCAAGATAGCTCGTATAGTTTCAAGGTACGTCTTTCCAAACA
>CAZKQY010000494.1:0-9373 GCA_964555005.1 uncultured Syntrophotalea sp.
ATCGCCGCCGGTACTTCTGTGGTGATTTTTCCTGAGGGGACTCGTTCTCCGGACGGTACTTTGCAGGCCTTCAAAACCGGAAGTTTCACTCTGGCTTTGCAGGCTCAGGTGCCCGTGGTGCCCGTAGCTATCATCGGTAGTGGTGAGGTATTGCCTAAGCATAGTCGTTGGCTGCGCGGTGGTCATGTCCGTTTGATGATCATGCCGCCGGTGGCTACAAGCGGGCGGGCGGTGGTTGAGCGGGGTACCTTGATGGAAGAGGTTCGGCAGCCCATCGTGGATGCTTTGCAGGAGGCTGGTCAGGCATGACCGAGTCTGCGGCCGATACCTTAAGACTGTTGCCTCTAGGCGGATTGGGCGAGATCGGCCTCAACATGATGGCCTTGGAATTTCAGGGAGATCTGTTGCTTATTGACTGTGGGTTGATGTTTCCCGAGGCATATATGCTTGGCATCGACCTGGTGATTCCCGATATAACGGTGCTGGACGATCGCATCGGTGATATTCGTGGCCTGGTGTTGACCCATGGGCACGAGGACCATATTGGTGCGGTGCCCTTTTTGCTCGAACGATTGGGCAATCCCCCCATTTTCGGCACCGCCTTGACCCTCGGTCTGCTGGCCAACAAACTGGAAGAACACGATCTGAAGAGCAGCGCCAGTCTGCACCAGGTGCAGCCCCGTCAGCGGGTCACCCTGGGTCCTTTTGAAGTTGAGTTTTACCGGGCTGCCCATTCCATTGTCGACGGCGTCGGTCTGGCTATTCGTACGGCGGCCGGGCTGGTCGTGCATACCGGTGATTTTAAGATCGACCAGACTCCGGTGGATAATCAGCCGACGGACCTGGCCCGGCTTGCAGCCTACGGTGAAGAAGGGGTTTTGCTGCTGTTGTCCGATTCAACCAATGTCGAACGCAAAGGCTATACTCTGTCGGAGCGGGAGGTCGGTGATGCCTTTGCCGAGATTTTGCCCGGTTGCGATGGTTTGGTGGTGGTGGCCACTTTCTCCTCCAACATCCACCGTGTCCAGCAAGTGATCAATGCAGCTATGGCTTGCGGCCGCAAGGTTCTGGTCAATGGTCGCAGTATGGTGGCTAACGTTGCCGTTGCCCGTCAGCTCGGTTATTTGCAGATTCCTGCAGAGACTCTTATCGAGTTGCGCCAGTTGCGTAACCTGCCCCGCAGCGGGGTGGTGGTGATTACCACTGGCAGCCAGGGAGAACCGCTGAGCGTGTTGTCGCGCATGGCAATGGATGATTACCGAAAGCTGCCATTGGAACCGGGCGATACGGTTATTTTGTCTTCCAGTTTCATTCCCGGCAACGAAAAGGCCATCAGTCGCCTGATCAATCTCCTCTACCGGCGTGGCGCCGAGGTTTTTTATGAAAAAACCAGTGAAGTGCATGTTTCCGGCCACGCCAGTCAGGAAGAACTGAAGCTGATGTTGTCCCTGACCCGGCCGCACTGTTTCGTGCCGATTCATGGTGAATACCGTCACCTGGTTAAGCACGCCCAGTTGGCAAAAACCATGGGGGTGGCGCCCGAGCGAGTGCAGGTGCTGGAGAATGGTCAGCCTCTGCTGGTTTCCATTAATGGTCTGCGGTTGCAGGAGCGGATGGCCACGGGTCGGATTTTCGTCGATGGTAAGGGGGTCGGTGATGTAGGTATGATGGAGTTGCGGGATCGGCGTCATTTGGCCAATCACGGTCTGGTTATGGTGCTGCTCGGAATTAATCAGAACGATGGAACGGTTTTGTATGGTCCTGAACTGGTGACCCGCGGGTTTCTCGTTGAAGAGGAGCACGAAGAACTTCTTGACCAGGCCCGTCAGGAGCTTTGCCAAATGCTGAAGGAACAGAGCCCGGCAGTTCTGTCGGACTGGGAAGAAATGCAGGTCCAAGTGCGCAAGACTCTGCGTCGTTTTTTTAACCGTCATATCGACCGACGGCCGTTGATTCTGCCGGTGGTCTTTGAACAATAAATGGCTAAGCAAAAAGTCCGCCCTACGGCGTTACGGCGTTTTTTCAGGACCTCGACAGTCTCTTCTTCGCCCCTGAAAAACCACTACGCCTTGCAGATCGAATTTTTAGCTTAGCCAGCTCATCTCTTTTGCGAAAGCAGCCATAATAATTTTGCCGACTACGGCGGATCAGGAGTGATTGTAAGTGAATCTGTTTAATGCTTTACTACTCGGATTATTACAGGGGGTTACGGAGTTCCTGCCCGTCTCTTCTTCCGGTCATTTGGCCATTGTTCAGCACTTTATGGTGGATTTCAGTCAACCGGGAGTTCTCTTCGATGTGATGCTGCATGTTGCCACCATGGGTGCGGTGATTCTTTATTTTCGCCGTGAATGTCTGTTGCTGGCCACCGCTCCCTTTCGCAAGGACGATGAAGCGATCCTTTATCGGCGCCTGTTGTGGTTGTTGGTGCTGGGTAGTGTGCCAACAGCGATAATCGGCCTGTTATTCAAGGATTTTTTTCAAGGTCTGTTTCACAATCTGACGGTGGTGGCGACGATGCTGCTGGTGACCGGCACCCTGTTGTTTCTATCCGAACGTTTTCGGCGCGGAACTCGCAAGGAAGAGCAGTTGACCTGGAAGGATGCTCTGCTGGTCGGCACGGTACAGGGCGCGGCCATTATTCCGGGCATCTCCCGTTCGGGATCGACCATTGCCGCCCTGCTGCTCAGGGGGGTCGACGGCGAAACTGCGGCCCGCTTCTCATTTTTGCTCGCTCTGCCGGCTATCTTTGGCGCCGCCCTGCTCTCCGTTGGCGATATGACTGCGGTGGTCGTCGCTGATCTGCCCGGCTATGTGGCTGGTATGCTGGCTGCCTTCGGCGCCGGATTGCTGTCCATTCATCTGCTGTTGGCCGTGGTGCGGCGCAGGCGCCTGTTCGCTTTCGCTATTTACTGCTGGTTGGCTGGCGGATTATTTTTGTTTCTTTCCCAATAGGGGGGGATTGACCCCCTGCAATTGAGGCACGGATATGACCGATCAAGCTAAACCGCTGCTGCGTGAACATCTCAAGAAGGAGATTTTCGGAGTCTTCTGGCTTGCTGTGGGCTGTTGCCTGCTACTGGCCCTGTTGTCTTTCAGTAATGCTGACCCGTCCTTTAATAATAACCTCCACTCCGACACCATTCGCAATTTTGGCGGCACGGTAGGCGCTCATTTGGCAGACCTTATGTATCAGGTTTTCGGTTTGCCGTCGCTGCTGTTTCCCTGCGGTTGCATTCTTCTGTCTTGGCGGCTGCTCAAGTTTCGCGCTCTGCGCCTGCGCTGGTATCGGTGTGGTGCTTTTTTCGGCTTGGTGTTCTCTCTGTCCGGACTTTTGGCTCTGCGCTTTCAGACCTTGAGTTTATTCGACGAACAAATCCAGGAGGCTGGCGGCGCTATTGGCCGTCTGCTGGCATTCCAGTTAAGCGGGCTGTTTAATATAACCGGTGCGGCGATCTTTCTCAGCGTCAGCCTGCTGGTGTCGCTCATGTTGGCGGCCCGTTTTTCTATGGTGCTTTTTCTCGAAGGTTTATTGGGTCGGCTGGGCGCTTATCTCGACCGCCGCCGTGAGCTGCGTAAGGTCCGTCGTGCCGACAAACGCAACGCCGCTCAGCGTCGCACTGAAGCGGGGCCGATCATTGCTCCCGGCATGGTGCCGACAACTCCGAGCAAAGGCAAGAAAATAAACAAAAAAGCCAAGGAGGAAGCAACACGCCAGCAGGAAGCCTTCGACTTTCTGGAGCCCAGCGGTACCTACCGTATCCCCTCCCTGTCTCTGCTCGATCACGAAGGTGAGGGACCACCCCCCGTTGATCGCCAAGCATTGGCCATGAATGCTCGTATTCTGGAGAAGAAGCTAGCCGATTTTGGCGTGGTGGGCGAGGTAATCGAGGTGAAACCGGGGCCGGTCGTAACCATGTACGAATTTTCGCCGGCGCCTGGGGTCAAGGTCAACAAAATTGCCAGCCTCTCCGACGATTTGGCCATGGCCCTGCAGGCTATCGCTATCCGTATCGTCGCTCCTATCCCCGGTCGTGGGGTGGTTGGCATTGAAATTCCCAATCATGATCGGCAGATCGTCTATCTCAAGGAAATTTTAGCGTCCGATGAGTTTCAGAGTTCCAGTAGTCGGCTGCCTATGGCCCTGGGTCAGGATATCTTCGGTCGCACGGTGGTATCCGACCTGGCCAAGATGCCTCATCTGCTGGTGGCCGGCTCCACCGGCAGCGGCAAGTCGGTGTCGATTAATACCATGATCCTGTCCCTGCTCTATCGAGCCTCTCCAGAGGATGTGCGGATCATTCTCATCGATCCGAAGATGCTTGAGCTGTCCGTTTATGAGGGCATCCCCCATCTGTTGCTGCCGGTGGTAACCAACCCTAAAAAGGCGGCTCTGGCCCTGAACTGGGCGGTGCGGGAGATGGAGCGGCGCTATCGGCTGATGGCCGACAAGGGCGTGCGTAACCTCGATGGTTACAATAAGAAAGTATTCAAAGAGCAACAGGAAGAGGAGCAACTGCGGGCCAAGGGGCAGATGGTGGTGGAGGCGGTTGAAGAGATCGATGAAGAACTGCCGCTGGTGGAAGCCAACCCCGAGGAAGAATTGGAGCACGGGCATCTGTCGCGCATTGTGGTCATTGTCGATGAGTTAGCTGATTTGATGTTGGTCGCTGGTCGTGAACTCGAAGAATCCATCGCCCGTCTGGCGCAGATGGCTCGAGCTGCCGGCATTCATTTGATTCTGGCGACCCAGCGGCCGAGTGTTGATGTCATTACCGGTCTGATCAAGGCCAATTTCCCCACCCGGATCTCCTTCAAGGTCTTTTCTCGTATCGACTCCCGCACCATACTCGACACCATGGGCGCGGAAACCCTGCTTGGCATGGGGGATATGCTCTTTCTGCCTCCCGGTACCGGGGCTTTGCAGCGGGTTCACGGCGCCTTTGTCTCCGAGCTGGAGGTGAAAAGGGTGGTCGACTTTTTGGAAAAGCAGGGCTCCCCCGAATACGACCAGTCGATCCTTAAAGCGCCGCCGGCAAGCGAAGGCGGAGCTAATGGTGACGGGGATGATGAATACGACGAGAAGTGGGACGAAGCTCTGGCCCTGGTGGCGGAAAGCCGTCAGGCCTCTATCTCCATGGTGCAGCGTCGGCTGCGGGTCGGTTACAACCGGGCAGCGCGGATGATCGAAAAGATGGAACAGGAAGGGCTCATTGGCCCGTCCGACGGTACCAGCCGGCCGCGGGAGGTGTTCATCAACCGCGTGGAACCGTAACTTTTGACGTAGGCTATCCGCTGGCTAAAAGGAGTCGATAATGGATTTTTACATGCAGTGGTGGCATTGGCTGGCCCTCGGTCTGTTGTTGGTGGGGGCCGAATTGATCGTGCCGTCCTTTACGATCTTTTGGTTCGGGCTTGGCGCTGGTCTCACCGGTCTGTTTTTGCTGCTCTTTCCAGGGCTGTCCCTGACTGCGCAATTGGCTCTGTTTGCCCTGTTCTCAGCGGGTTGTACCCTCTTTTGGTTTCGAGTTCTAAGGCCGCGCATGGTTGATCGCAGCACCGCCGGCATGTCGCGTGAGGCTATTGTCGGTGAACTGGGCCTGGTGATTAAGGGCACAACCTGCCCTCAGGACAAAGGAAGGGTGCGTTTCACGGTGCCGCTGTTGGGTAGCGAGGAATGGCCTTGCATCTGCAGCAATTCGCTGCAGGCAGGGGACCAGGTGCGGGTCATCGGCATCGAAGGTCATGTATTGATGGTAGGAAAATCTTGATTCACTCTGTCGCGAAGGGGAGGTACGGACTATGCCTGGTTTGATTCTGATCTTTATTCTGCTGGTTCTGGTGTTAGTGACCATCTTTCTCGGTGTGCGCATCGTTCCTCAGGGATATAAACACGTGGTTCAGCGTTTAGGCAAATACCACAAGACCCTCAACCCGGGTCTTAATTTCGTCATTCCCTATTTCGACGCCATCGCCCATAAGGTGCTGACCAAAGATATCTCCCTTGATATTCCCAGTCAGGAGGTTATCACCAAGGACAACGCGGTCATCACCGCCAACGCTATTGCCTTTATCAATATTATCGATCCGCCCAAGGCGGTGTTCGGTATCGATAACTTTATGGTTGCCATTCGCAATCTGATACAGACCTCGTTGCGCAGCATCATTGGCGAGATGAATCTTGACGATGCTCTTACTTCCCGGGAGCTTATCAAGACGCGGCTTAAAGAATCGATTTCCGATGACGTGGCGGCCTGGGGGATCGTGGTTAAAACGGTGGAAATCCAGGACATCAAACCTTCTCCGACCATGCAGATGGCCATGGAACAGCAGGCGGCCGCCGAACGTACCCGGCGCGCCGCTATTACCGAAGCCGAAGGTAAAAAGGCGGCAGCTATTCTTAATGCCGAAGGGGCCAAGGAAGCCGCCATTCGTGAGGCCGAAGGTAAGCTGGAGGCCTCTAGCCGCCAGGCCGAAGCGAAGAAGATCCTCGCCGATGCCACCCGCGAGGCGATCAGCCGGGTTACCGAGGCCATCGGTGATAATCAGTTGCCGGCTACTTATCTGCTCGGTGAGCAATATGTGAGTGCGGTTAAGGACATGGCCGGTTCACCGAACTCCAAAGTGGTGCTGTTGCCGGCCGATATCCTTGGTGCGGTGCGGGGTTTGTTGGGTAAATAGCGGGCGTGAGATGCCTTTAAAAGGGGAGACCTAGCGCTTGAGCTGATAACGCCGCACCGCCGCATTGTGCTCGCGCAGGGTGTTGGAAAACTGGTGCCTGCCGTCGCCGCGAGCAACGAAGTAGAGGTAGCTTACCGCCGCCGGATTGACCGCAGCCTGCAGGGCTGCGCGCCCCGGACTGGCGATGGGGCCGGGGGGCAGGCCGGCAACTCGATAGGTATTATAGGGAGTAATTTCCTGCAAATGGCGGCGGGTTAGGTTGCCGTCAAAATCCCTAACGCCGTAGATGACCGTCGGGTCCGCCTGCAGAGCGATGCCTCGCTTCAGGCGGTTATGAAAGACCGCCGAAATCAGAGGCATCTCGCTGTTGTCGCCCGCTTCTTTTTGAATGATGGATGCCAGGGTCAGCAGCTGATGGCGATCGAGATTCTGCTCCTTGGCTTTGGCCAACAGGCTCGGGGTCAGTTCCGCCAGGCACTGATCTACCATGGCTCGAATCAGTTGCCGGCTGGTGGTGCGGCTGTCAAATGTATAGGTCTCGGGAAACAGATAGCCCTCCAAGGATGCCGCCTTAATGCCCAATTCACGGATCAATGCGGCGTCGTCGGTCAGGGGCAGAAAGGCCGCCGCGTCTTGAAAATCACTCTGAAGTAGACGCTCGGAGATTTCTTTGCGGGAAAAACCTTCAGGGATGGTTATTTGGCGGCGTTCCACATCGCCCGCTACCAGACGATCAAGAATTTGTCCGGGAGTGGCCGGCTCGGCAAAATGATAGTCGCCGGCCTGGATGGCTGTGGCATCACCGCGCAGACGGGCCAACACCTTGAAGCCGACAATATTGGAAACGACGCCGGCTCGTTGCAGCTTTTGAGTCACCGAGCCGAAAGAGCTGCCTCGGGCTATGCTGATGGTGGTCGGGGTAGGGGGAGAGACGGCCTGTCGCAGAAAAAGGGCATAGGCTCCGCCACAGATCAGCAAAGGCAAAAGTGCCAGTGCGACTAAATAGACGAGCAGGCGATGATTCATCAGGCTTTGAATTTATTCTCTGTGCCTTGGAACAGGCGTTGGATATTGGCGTGGTGGCGCAGAATAACAATGCTGCTGATCACCAAGGTGGCCAGAAGCAGGGGCAGTGATTTAGTGGTGAGCCAGACCAATAGGGGAATGGAAGCAGCCGCGCAGATGGAGCCCAGGGAAATGTAGCGCGTTTTCCACACCAAACCGGCAAAGATCAGAAAGGCACCGAGCACCGCCAGAGGAGACAGAACCAGGTAGACGCCGAGAGCCGTGGCTACCCCCTTGCCTCCTTTGAATCCGAGATAGACCGGAAAGCAATGACCGAGAAAAGCTGCCACCGCCACCGTGCCGGAATGGATAGGGTCGTAGCCGAGCAGGGTGATGGCCGCCAGCACCGGCAGAGCCCCTTTCAGAGCGTCTCCAATCAGGGTCAAGATGCCGAGCTTGCGGCCGCCGGTGCGATAGACGTTGGTGGCGCCGATATTGCCGCTGCCGCTCTGGCGGATGTCACCGCCGCCGGTAAGTTTGGTCAGCAGCAGGCCGGTGGGTATGGCACCGATCAGGTAAGCGGCGAGTATTACGAGTGCAAAGATCATCATGAAGTCCTCGTAGGATAGCGCGAAAAGCACAAAAGCGGTTCCTTGTTCCAGAACCTGGAGTGTAGCGTCAGCGATTATGGTAAGGGCCCAATCTTACGCTCAAATTACGCAATTCTTCTATCATGTCCACCCCCAAAGGGCAAGCCCATTTCCGGCAAACATCCCTGATGCATGGAAAGCAGCCCGGTCGGGATGCGGCCTTGTTGGTAGCGTGAAAAACGGGGACAGCTTTATTTATTGCTTCGGCTGGAGGAAAAAGTGGCCAAGAGGTGGGGATTAGACTTGAAATGAGAAAACCCGGCAGACCGCGAAAGATTAGAAGAAAATAAATCTGTCCCGTTTTTCCGCTGGAGCTGTTGCGTTATATTCATCGAAATCCAGTCAGAGCACATATGTGCAATGCTGTGGGTGATTATCTTTGGACCAGCCACCAGGGTTATATTTCCTTTGTGAAAAAGTGGGATTGGCTGCATAAGAGGTCCTTGCTCGACCGGTTTTCCAAAGAGCACAATAAGACGAAAAGACAATACCAGCGCTTTGTGCAAAGCGAAGATTCTGCAGAAATTACCGATTTTTTAGAAAAAAATCTGGCATCATTTTTTGGTAGCCGGGATTTTGTTGAATGGGTTGAAGACACCTATTGTCAGCTCCAAAATCATAAAGAAATTCCTCAATCCAGGGATCTTGTGCCAACAGTAACCGAAATAAAACTAGCTGTTTGCCAATTTTATGAGATTGAAGAGAAGGAATTGGTCCAGACCAAAAGAGGTTGGATAAACGAGCCTCGCAATGTGGCTGTTTATCTTGTCAGAAGGCGATGCGGCTTGAGACTAGAAGAGATCGGCCAGGAATTTGGGATTGGGAAATACAGTACGGTAAGTAGTATTGTTACCAGGACAGAAAAGCAGCTTATACAAAACAAACAGCTACGCAAGCGGATCGACGAAATATGCCTTAAGCTAAACAAGAGTCAAGCAAAGACTTGATAATCATTTAAAAGGCACCTCCTGCGCATACCAAGCCACCTTGGTATGCTTTGGGAGAATCCAAAACCCCAGACTAGGAGGTGCCCTATG
>CAZKQY010000495.1:0-3094 GCA_964555005.1 uncultured Syntrophotalea sp.
GTTGAGTTCTTCCTTGCCGCTTAACTCGAGCACGGAAAAACCGCTGCCGCCAACGGTCAATTGCAGGCGGGACTGGCGCGCCGAAAGACTCATATCCCCCTCCTCAAATTTTGAGCATAGCCGGCGTAAAACTCACCTTGATCTATTTAAAAATGATCGCCAACCTGTCCATCCTTGTCGGCTAAAAAGAATTATAAGCACACTTACATAATTTGATGCAATTAATAATTAACGCTTGTCAATGGGACAACAGTGTTAGGTTTGAATCATTCCAAGTTTTTCGGACAGGGACAGTTTTCTATTTATTTTGGTATTCTTTGTGGTTGTTCTTGCCTTCTGATTTTTGATCGTTCGCGACTTGATTTGATGATGCTTTGCCTAAATCGAAAGAGTCTTTTCTGCCGGATAGGTGTGTGGGCGGTTGACAGGCTGCGTCAATGCGTTTAATCTGCGTCGGCATTGGTCATTTCCTATTCTCTGAATTATTTGGCCGTCGACAGTTCTTGGTCGGGGTTTTAATTTTGTTTTGTACACGGGCAAGTAATTGAAATGGTGAGTGAGGATTTGGAAAAGGAAGAACTTTTCTTTCTTTTTTCGATTGTGGCCGATGCATCAAGCCAACGGAATCTTTCACTGGTCAGACAATTAAATATTTCTGTATTCGTTAGAAAAGGAATCAAACATGTCATCGAGTCGTTTTGTCATTACGGTCATTGGTATGGATAGGGTCGGCATTGTCGCTGGGGTGACCCGGGTAATGGCCGAATATAGCGTCAATATCGCCGATATTCGCCAGACTACCATGGGTGATCTGTTCACCATGATCATGCTGGCCGAGGTGCAGGCTGAGGTTTCGGCAGAGGATTTCGACTTGTCCGCTTTTCAGGGGGCCATGTCGGCTATCGGCAAGGAGTTGGGCGTTGAGATTAACGTGCAGCATGAAGATGCTTTTCGCTTCATGCACAGGATCTGAGGAGACCGGCCATGCTTATTCATCCCGAAGAGATCCTTGAGACCATCAACATGGTGTCCCATCAGCATCTCGATATCCGTACCGTCACCATGGGCATCAGCCTGCGGGGCTGCAGTCATCCCGACATTAAGGTGTTCAATAAAAATATCTATCAGCGAATTTTGAGCTGTGCCGAGAAGCTGGTCCAGACCACTGAGGAGATCGAAAGCCTTTACGGTATTCCGGTGATTAACAAGCGGATTTCCGTGACCCCCATCGCCATCGTTGCAGAGAGCTGTGAGGCTGATGATTATACTTCTGTAGCTGAGACCCTGGACCGGGTCGCGCAGGAGATCGGCGTCGATTTTGTTGGCGGGTTCAGTGCCCTGGTGCAAAAAGGCATGACCCGCGGCGATCTCAATCTGATTAATTCTATTCCTAAGGCTCTGGCGACGACGCAAAAGGTCTGTGCTTCGGTGAATGTGGCCACCACCAAGGCCGGCATTAATATGGATGCGGTGGCCATGATGGGCCGCATTATCAAGCAGACCGCAGAATTGACCGGGGATCGCAATGGCATAGGCTGCGCCAAACTGGTTATCTTTGCCAATGCACCGGAGGACAATCCCTTTATGGCCGGTGCTTTTCATGGCATCGGTGAGCCCGATTGTGTGATTAATGTTGGGGTCAGCGGCCCCGGCGTGGTCAATGCTGCGGTTCGTGCCTTGGACAATCCGACTTTTGGCGATATTGCCGAATGTATCAAAAAAACCGCTTTTAAAATCACCCGCATGGGTGAGATGGTCGGCAAGGAAGTAGCCCGCAGGCTTAACGCTCAATTCGGCGTGCTCGATTTGTCTTTGGCGCCGACTCCGGCTGTCGGTGACAGTGTGGCAGCGATATTGGAAGCTATGGGCCTGGAGAGCTGCGGTACCCACGGCACCACTGCCGCCTTGGCGCTGCTGAACGATGCGGTCAAGAAGGGGGGCGCTATGGCGTCTTCGTCTGTAGGTGGATTGAGTGGAGCGTTTATCCCGGTGAGTGAAGACCAGGGTATGATTCGGGCGGTGCAGCGGGGTTCCCTTACTTTGGATAAACTCGAGGCCATGACCTGTGTCTGTTCCGTAGGTCTTGATATGATCGCCGTGCCCGGAGATACCTCTGCGGCCACTCTGTCGGCCATTATTGCCGATGAGATGGCTATCGGCATGATCAACAAAAAAACCACCGCCGTGCGCATTATTCCCGCTCCCGGGACCAAAGAAGGGGACATGGTGGAATTCGGTGGTCTGCTCGGCAGTGCTCCGGTCATGCGGGTGCATAACTTCAGTTCCGAGGATTTTATTGCTCGTGGTGGCAGGATTCCCGCGCCCATTCAGGCTCTAACCAATTAATCTTCATCGGTAAACTATGGATGAAAATTGGTTAGCAATGATTAGTTTGACCCGCCAGGCATGAGTTAAATGCCGGTTCTTCGGCCCAGGAAACCCGATTTTTGCCACGGTTTTTGGCTTGGTAGAGCCTTTCGTCGGCTCTTTGTAGTAAGACTTCCAGGTTCCGGTCAAAGGGGTGGGCCGTTGCTCCGCCGATACTGATCGAACCGAAAATTCGCAATCCGTCTACCAGGAAGGGATCCTCTCGCACCGTTTTGCATAAACGTTCTGCTATTTCCTGGCACTGTTCAAGGCAGCTGTCGGGCAGTACCACAAGAAATTCTTCACCACCAACTCGCCCCACGATGTCGTAGGGACGCAAGGCGGCTCGAATACGGGTCGCCAACTCCTGTAGCACCCGGTCCCCTACGGGATGGCCGTAAGTGTCATTGATTTTCTTGAAATTATCAAAATCGAGCATTAGCAAGCCAAAGTTGGCCGGGGTTTTGTGGCGTTTGTTTTCTTTTTTCTTTGCGAAACTGTCGCTGGCCCTGGCTAAAACCTCCCGGCGGTTATAGAGACCGGTCAAGGGATCGGTTGTGGCTAGAGCGTGGAGAATCTGCTGGGTTTCTGCCAGGCGGTTCGCGCCTTTGGATACCAGAAAAAAGACGCAACCGAACAGGGCCAGAAGCGCCGATCCCAGCAACAGGGCAAAAAAGGTCACTCCGCGCCGGACCTCCCTGCGATAACTTTCGACGCTTCGTCGAAT
>CAZKQY010000496.1:0-2757 GCA_964555005.1 uncultured Syntrophotalea sp.
CACCCCCAGCCAGCCACGAACCACCTGGCCGGTTTCCCGTAACTGGGCCATAACATCCCTGGCGACATCAACGGGAATTGCAAAGCCGATCCCCTGGCCGCCAGCAACAATGGCGGTATTAATGCCGACCACCTCGCCCCGGACATTGAACAGAGGGCCACCGGAGTTGCCGGGATTAATAGAAGCATCGGTCTGAATAAAGTCGTCGTAGGGGCCGGCGCCGATCACCCGACCCTTGGCCGAAACGATGCCGACGGTGACCGTCTGGGAAAGACCGAAGGGGTTACCGATGGCCATCACCCACTCACCGACCTTAAGGCTATCGCTGTTTCCCATACGGGCCACCGGCAGCTTTTCAGAACCGGTGTCGATCTTCAGCAAAGCCAGATCGAGTTTATCATCCCCGCCCTGAAGTTTGGCGGTAAAGCTTCGACCATCGGCCAGTTTAACCTTGATTTCATCGGCTCCGTTGACCACATGATAATTAGTCAGGATAAAGCCATCGGCAGAGACGATGAAACCTGAACCGAGGGAGCGTTGTTGATGGGGACGGTTCGGCTGTCCCTGAAAAAAATGCTCGAAAAAGTCTTCAAAAATATCGCCTTGAGGACCACGCAGCCGAGGCAAACCCGGATGGCGGGATTGCACGGTCTTTGAGGTATTGATATTGACCACCGCCGGCTTGAGCTGTTCGGACAGGGCCACAAAATCAGGCGTAGACGCTGCCCGTAACGAACCCGGAACTACAAGCGGCAAACCCAGAGCCAACAAAACCAATAATCCATAGCCGATTTTTTTCATACCACCTCCCGCAAACATCTGGCAGGAACAGCCCTTCAGCGGCTATTTCTGTCAGGTTAAGCGTTGTTTCTACCAAGCCCATTAATACTGGGCGAACCCATCAATTCGACCTATTTAATCACTCGCAGGCAGGATGTCAATAGAACCAGTTCAGCCAAGACCGTCGATGGACCACCAACAAGAATGGAAGAGAATAGAAAATTAAGGGAAATCGTGAAAAGTAAAAGCTATCGCCCTTAAGGGCAGGTCGGAAGGGTTAGGAGCCTGAAAGCCCCCTCGCTGCTTGATGTTCAAACAAAAGAATCGTGATCGGCAGAGTATTCCTGAGGTCCCTGAGCCGGCAGAAAAACCATAAAAGAGGTTCCTTCACCAGGGGTCGAAGCGACCTCGACCCATCCACCATGGGCTTCGGCCAAAGACTTGACGATAGCCAAACCAAGGCCAGTGCCACCATCTTCACGATTACGAGCCTTATCGACCCGATAGAAACGATCAAAGATATGCGGCAAATGTTCCGCAGAAATACCGATGCCCGTATCGCTGACCGTCACCTTGGCCTCGCCTTCAGCCACAGCCAGAGTTATCTCGATCCGCCCCCCATCGGGAGTATAGTTGACAGCATTGGCGACAAGATTGAGAAATAGTTGGCGCAGGCGCAGTTCATCGCCCATAAGGCGAATCTCTTCAGTGACATCGAGCTTGAGGTGGGTTTTGATGTTTTTTGCTTCACCCAGAGCGTTGGCCTGCAGATAAACCCCTTGTAACAAGTCGCTGAGGCTGAAGGGTTTGATCACCAGGGACCGAGCCCCTGCTTCGCTCTTGGCAAGGGTCAACAGATCCTCAATAATGCGCGCCATGCGATCGATTTCCTCCATGCTCGATTCAAGCATTTTACGGAATTCGTCGGGGTGTTTGGCCCAACGTAACGCGACCTCCGTCTCACCCTTAAGGATGGTCAAGGGGGTGCGCAACTCATGGGAGGCATCACCGGAAAACTGGCGAATCTTACGGAAAGATTCTTCCAAATTGGCCAGCATGGCATTAAAGGTTTCGGCAAGGCGCGATATTTCATCCCGCCCTTTGCCGACAGGTAGTCGCCGATCAAGATTTCCCGCATTAACCTTGCGCATGGCACAGGTAATGTTGGTCACAGGCGCTAGGGCCCGACCGGCCAGAAACCAACCACAGACAGCCACTATAATCAACGCTACAGGACTATACAAAAACAGTAACGAACATAGCTCCTGCAGGGGTTGCTCGACCCGGTCCAAACCAACGGCCGCCTGAAAAAAAAACCGTCGCCCATTTCGCTGACCCAACGGAAGAACCAACTGGCGTAAAGAATGATGGCCGGGAAAGGATACCGTGGTCAGCAAGGGCCCCTCACTGCGCACCGCCTCCAACATCCAGTCCTGAAGGAACGGCATTTGTATTCGTGCGCCATTGGCCTCACAAAGCCCATTGCCTTCTTCATCCACCACTCGATAAAACTCACCCAACCGAAACCGGCGGGCAAACACGGCAACGGTGCCGCAATCGACAGTCTCGCCAACCTGCAACCACGTCTGCAAAGAGTCCTGTTCATCAACCATACTCAACAAGCGCTGATCAAGCTGCTCAAGCAAATTGTGAGACAGGTAGACATACCAGATTCCGCTGCTGACACCAAGGACCAGCAGCAGAATCAAGGCATTCCAGAGACTCAGTTTAAGTCGAATGGAGACTGAAAACAATCAGCCCTCCTTAAGCACGTAACCGACTCCGCGCACGCTGTGAATCAATTTGGTATCGTAATCGCGGTCAACCTTTTTGCGCAAATAGTTAACATACACATCGATGATATTGGTGAAAGAGTCAAAAGTGTAATCCCAGACGTGCTCAGCAATCATGGCCCGGGTTAAAACCTCGTTGGGATTGCGCATAAAATATTCGAGCAACCCGTATTCCTTGGCGGTC
>CAZKQY010000497.1:0-3622 GCA_964555005.1 uncultured Syntrophotalea sp.
GGGAGACGTTAACCGAACCGTAAATAGCAGCACGGCCAAACTAACTCATATTTCCATCGGTTGCCATCAAACTTTTGTGGTATAGTGTAGATACCTCAATAGCAACAGAGGTTTCTAAATCCAAAGGAGGAAGACGTTATGTTAGTCTCTGATCCGCCGGACCCCTTGGGGAACTCCTATCCATCTAAAAATTGACATTGCTTGGATCGCAGAAGTCGGGTGATCCGATAAAGATTCCCACGACGGGAATACTCTAAGAAGTATTTGAACGCAAAACGCCCCGAAAATATTCGGGGCGTTTTGATTTTGTGAGCTGTATTCCAACGGGACGAGACACTGTCCTTTAGAAATAAGAGCTGAACTCTTCTGAAGGCTGATTCTGCTAGCAGAGCCCCTTGCGACGCCGTCTCCAGACTGCAAACAGCTCTTTTCTTTTCCAGCCGATTCTTGCAGGTAGATGAAAACGTTTAGATTAACTTGAAGATCTTTCGCTTCTTGCACCATATAAAAGATGGCCGTTTTTTAGCGGCGCAATAGATTTCAGTGCGAACTGCTTGGAAATTATACAGATTGAGATAAACTTTACCGGAATATCCGTGGGGCTCCACAACGTGATCATTCGCAATAACTCACAGGATGGTATCTAAACAAAAACCAACCTAACTTAGAGCAGGCCAACGGAAATGTTTAACGTACTATTGGCTCACTTATGCTTTTATACTTACCGTTGAAGATCGCCACAAATCAAACCGAATATACACAAGCATCTTTGAGAGGAATCTGTCATGAAACCGGTACGTATCGTCATCTTCATTCTGCTGTTGCTGGTGGCTTTTCTGGCCGTGTTGTTTTTTTGGCCGAAAAAATCATCCGAACCGCCTTCTATTTCGGAACTGGGGATACCTCAAGCAGCCCCTCAAGAAGTGGAACCGATAATTCTTTACCCCCTTCCCGAGACGCAACCCGTTTCGCCGGGATCAGAAGAACAGGTCATTCCACCGTTGCCCGAGCTTGGCCAAAGTGATGCCTTTACTCAGGATTTTCTGACGCAACTCTTTGGCGAACCGGCCCGAAAAAAGCTGTTGGCGCCTCAACAATTCATTCGGCGTCTGGTGTTAATCATTGATGCCCTGCCCAGCCAGGACCTGCCCCAACAGCATCTACCGGTTCACGCACCGGACGGCCGCATTGAAACTGCGGGAGAAGAGGGCGCCAAAGTCATCGCTTCGGCAAACTTTCGCCGTTATGAGCCGTACGTCAAACTGGCGGAAGCAACCCCGACCGATCAGTTGGCCAAAACTTACCTGCAAGTCTATCCCTTGCTGGAAGAAGCCTACCGGGAGATGGGCCATCCCAAGGGCTATTTCCATGACCGTATGATCGCTGTATTGGATCATTTGCTGGCCACCCCGGAACCAAAGGAGCCGATCCCTCTGGTGAAACATGTCACCCAGTACCTCTATGCCGATCCGCAACTTGAATCCCTGTCGTCCGGTCAAAAGATCCTGTTGCGGATGGGCTCGGAGAACGCCCGCAGGGTCAAAACCGTATTACAAAAACTCCGCGAGCAACTGGTCGAACCGCAGACAGGAGACTGAAACGGAGTAAGGTTCAGAAGAGAACAGGGTTAATTAAAAAGGGGACAGGCGTGGCAACGCCTGCCCCCTTTTAGATTGTAGGGCAGAAAATTTACTTTCCGCAGAACTTCTTGTACTTTTTGCCGCTGCCACAACTACAGGGATCGTTACGCCCTACTTTAACATCGCTGACTACCGGTGTTTTGATCCTGGTGCCGTCAAAAAACAGCCATTGTTTCTTTTCGCGTTTAAATTGGGCGCGCTCGTGGTGACTGTGAACCCCTACCTTATCGCGAAATCGGGCGATAAATTCGACCAGGCCCTCTTGGTCTTTCTCACCACCGTCGATCGTTTCAACAATCTCCAGACCTTTCCATTCGGATTTCTCGGCCCACTGCCTGGTCGTCTTGTGATCGTAGCCCTCGCGGTTATCGGGGTGGGTACTTTCATAAAGAAAGTCGATCTCAACCTTTTCGTGAGCGGAATAACGGGCTCGCATCAGTTGTTCCGCCGTTTTGGCCAATTGCTTTCCGCTGATGATCGGTTCACAGCAGACAGCGTAATCTTTGCCGCTACCGCAGGGACAGCTATTCATAATAAATCTCCTTGATAAATCAATTTCAAAAGTCCCACGAAGTCTATTCAGCCGCGAGCCGCCTGTCAAGAGGGTCCTGGGAAGGTGAGGATTAAGCTGGTTCAACAAAATGAAAAACGCCTTGAATATCAAGAGCGCTACCGGGCTGGCCCCTGTACCTGATTGGTTTAATAAAAAGAGGCGGAGCTTATTCTGGCTCCGCCTCTAAGGTTAAACTGTTGAGTAAGTTTACATCTTTTTCCGTTTCCGTTTGCACCAGGCAAGACCAGCCAGGCCACCACCAAGCAGAAAGAGGCTTGACGGTTCGGGAACAGGGCCTGGCACAACGGGGTTATATTCATCCCGGTATTCCCAACTCAAAATATCATGGTTGCCCCAATCCGCTCCGGTTCCAGAAGTAAATCCGACGTAGGCATCATTGACGCCGAGGATGCTGGCAATATCTAGATTATAAGAGAGGATGACATCGTTTGGCCGGATTCCGTTGTCACTGAGGCGTACTTCCAGAGTTGTACCGTCATAGTCGACCCAGGAAGACCAGATATTGCCGTTGTCGAAACCTTCCGCTCTTATGGTATCATCACCAACATTGACGGTAGCAAGGGAGGTAACATTCCCGTAGGTGTCGATACCGATATGATTAGAGCTCGGGTCCCGGTAAGCAGAGTTGTGCCAGGTATCGAATTCAACACCAACGCTGTTGGTTATGCCGGCGTAGCCAATACCCTCTCCTGCCCCACCAAGATCAGCGCTTACGCTTTGCACAACGAAAACCAGACCGTCTGCTCCATTAATGGTATTTCCGTCGAATAGAGTGCCACCAGGTCCGGTGATGCGAAACTGGAAAAAGGTACTGAACGTCGCGGCATTTATGGTGGCGGAACTGAACGCACTGCCACTTTGGCCCGCTAAAGCAGGGGTCAGCCTTAACACCGTGCCGTCTGCAGCCGTTGTCGTTGTTGCCGCATTGCCGGAGAGGGTCAGCAATGAGGTGTCGGAAAAATCATTAAAAGTGATTGTTGTTGCGCTTGCGGAAAGAATTGAACAGGTAACTAAAAATAATGAAACAAGAGACAAGCGGACTATTTTTTTCATTGCCAATCCTCCCTGGTAAGCATGTATTCAAAGGATCGAGTTCGAAAAACGACATTTGCGACTATAGGTTTGCAAGAAAAATGCCTTGAAAAATGTTTAAAATATTCAACATCTTATCACGCACAATCCAAAAACTCCTGAGATTGTAATGTTTTTCGACAGCGATTTTGAATCAATTGGGACTGTTTTTAGGTTACTATGTTTCCCCCTTTCGCGAATGCTTGCTTGCGAAGGAGTTCTCGATAATCTGATCTAAAATAGCCAATTTTTCGTTTCGGCCCGCCAAGTCCGTATATGGTCTCCCCCCCCTTTTGCAAGGGTTTTGTAACTTGATGACAGGGACAAGATTGCTGCC
>CAZKQY010000498.1:0-2794 GCA_964555005.1 uncultured Syntrophotalea sp.
CCCCCGTCACGGCCATTATTCCCCCAAGTTCGCCTCATACCACCCAAGCGCCTCTGCCAACCCTCGATCAATCGTATGCGAAGGCACATACCCCAGTAACCGCTGAGCCTTACCAATATCGGCCTGAGAATGCAAAACATCTCCCGCCCGAAAATCACGATAAACTGGTTTCAATCCCTCTAACCCTGGGTACCTGGAAACCAGCCCTATCCGCAGCAACTCAAATAGTTCACACAGGCTCGTACGGGCATTGACCGCAACATTGTAAACCTGATTACCCGCCACAGCTTGCTCACTCATGGCTGCCAGGATATTTACTTGGACAACATTCTGTATGTAACAGAAATCACGACTGGTTTCCCCAGTGCCATTGATATAGATGGTTTCATTGCGTAACATCGCCGCAATCCATTTGGGGATAACTGCCGCATAGGCCCCATCAGGGTCCTGCCGTGGGCCAAAAACGTTAAAGTATCGCAGGCCAATCGACTCCAAACCATAGCATCGGGCAAAAACGTCCGCATAGAGTTCATTGACATATTTGGTCACGGCATATGGGGACAGGGGCCGGCCGATTGCCTCCTCGACCTTGGGCAGACCAGGGTGATCACCGTAGGTTGAACTGCTGGCAGCATAGACAAACCGCTTAACGCTATTATCCCTGGCGGCTACCAGCATATTCAATTGACCGGTGACATTACTCGCATGCGAGGTGATTGGATCTTCAATCGAACGGGGCACCGAACCGAGGGCGGCTTGGTGCAGGACGTAATCGATCCCTTTGCAAACCTGCTGACAGGTGGCCAGGTCGCAGATATCCCCCTCAACGAAATGGAACCGGGCCCACTGCGCAGAGCTGACAAGATTTTCGACTTCGTCCAGATTCCCCTTTTTTCCCGTCGAGAAATTATCCAGGCCGACAACCGTTTGATTCAGCTTAAGAAGGTGCTCAAGCAAATTGGATCCGATAAAACCAGCCACACCGGTCACCAGCCAGATCTTAGGCGCTACCTTAAGCTGTTCCTTTATATTTTTAAATGCAGTACACATTTTCACCTTAGTTTTATTAGGACAAAAGGTTTGTAGGACCAATTGGAAGACACGATAAACCTTCGCACTCATCCAACCTTACAGACACCAATATCCCAACCCTGCGTCCTCAACCTCTTCCCGTTTAAAAACCGATTTGACATCAATAACAAACCCACAGCCATTACCATTGCAGCACAACTGCTTCAAATGGCCAAGCGTGAGCCCCTTGAACAGATCATGCGAAACCGCCCAGATAATCCCGTCAACCTTTTCAATATCCGCCAGCGAAACCAGATCAAGCCCATACTCATGGCGGGCCTCTGCAGGATCGGCCATAGGATCGTGAACCAGCATTTCAACGCCGTACTCCCGAAGTTCATTGACAATATCGATCACCTTGGTGTTGCGGATATCAGGGACATTCTCCTTGAAAGACAGCCCGAGCACCAGCACCCGAGCCCCCTTGACCGCCTTGTCGGCCTGGATCAGCTTCTTGACCGTCACCTCGGCCACGTACTTGCCCATGCCGTCGTTGATGCGCCGGCCGGCGAGGATCACCTGGGGAACATAGCCCACCTCTTCGGCCTTGTAGGTGAGGTAATAGGGATCAACACCAATACAGTGGCCGCCAACCAGGCCGGGGGTGAAGTTGAGAAAGTTCCACTTGGTGCCGGCGGCAGCGAGTACATCCCGGGTCGAGATATCCATCTTGTTAAAGATCATTGCCAGCTCGTTCATCAGGGCGATATTCAAATCACGCTGGGTGTTTTCAATCACCTTGGCCGCCTCAGCGACCTTGATGCTCGAAGCCCGGTAGACCCCTGCTGTGATGACCAACTCGTAAACCTGAGCCACAATCTCAAGAGTCGCTTGGTCTTGCCCGGAAACCACCTTGACGATCTTATCGACGGTATGCACCTTGTCTCCTGGATTGATCCTCTCGGGAGAATAACCGACTTTAAAATCGACGCCGCACTTGAGCCCCGACTCGGCCTCGAGAATCGGTACACAGAGCTCTTCGGTAACACCGGGGTAGACCGTTGACTCATAGACGATGATCGAACCGGGGGGCAGGTTGCGGCCAATGGTGCGAGAAGCGGAAATTATCGGCGAAAGATCGGGTTTGTGATGGTCGTCCACCGGCGTGGGAACAGTGACGATCAGAAAGGTAGCTTCTTTGAGGCGGGTAGCATCCAGAGTGTAGTCGATGCAGGTGGCGGCCAGATCGGCAGGAGAGAGCTCGCCGGTAGCGTCGAACCCTTCTTTGAGCTGCGTGATCTTGCCGTCATTAATATCAAAACCGATGACCCGGGCCTTTTTACCAAAAGCCGCCGCCAGCGGCAATCCGACATAACCCAGCCCGATCATAGCGATAGTTGCTTTTTTCGATATAATATCTTCTACTGTGACCAATGAAACCTCCTAAGAATCAAGCATGGGAAAGGCCGACCGAAGGGGGTAGGCACCTTTCAAAGTAAAACCTATAGGGTCCGATCTCAACCTCTGACATTTGCTTTCGTCCCCTAGGAGCTTGTCGGACTATTCATGAGCCGGCTGCAAATCCGGCTGTTTGGCCCATATTTCAGCTCCTTTTCGGTCCATAGTTACAACTATGAACCTTCAAATGAGCTAAAATCTGTTCTCAAACATCCAAATTTTCGCTTCGGCCCGTATTGTCCGACAAACTCCTAGAATCAACTCATTTTCCCGCATCAATAATCCCCAGCAACTCCGCCGTCTTCACTCGCATCAACCCTTCATC
>CAZKQY010000499.1:0-15430 GCA_964555005.1 uncultured Syntrophotalea sp.
GCAGATAAAATCTGATGCTTCGCATACGCTGATCAATCCAAACCTGAACCTTTTCTTTGGGTTTAAGCCTTATCTGCGTTCATCTGCGTTCATCTGCGTCCCATTAGCCTTTAAACCCTGAATTGGACGCTGAGAACACAAAAAAACCAGCTAATTTTTTTAATTTATGCGCGCCTCTGCGATGAAACCTTTTTTTCTTAATTGCCGATCTCAGATGACCCCATTAACAGAAAAATGAATTCATTTGGTGTCGCCATATCCATAATAACCGTAATCCCCCCTCAAGGAGGAAACATGATTCATGCCGTTGCAAACCACTCCCAACAGATTGTGGCGTTTCAACATCGCCAGAGCCTTCTTGACCTTCTCCATGGAAGAAATCCCCTGCCGCACAACGAACAGCACGCCATCCACCTCATTGGCGAGATACTGGGGTTCGGCGAAAGGCAGGATGGGTGTGGTATCGAAAATAACATAACGATCAGTATAACGGCTTTTGATTTCCGTTAGAATCTGTTGCATACGTTGGGAGGAAAAGAGTTCCACGGGGTTAGGCACCGCCCGCCCGGCCGGGAGCACGGAGAGCTTGCCGATACCGGTCTTTACCAACACATCCCCGACATTAATGCCATCGAGCACGCAATCGGTGAGACCCTTTTCGGCTTCCAGCCCCAGATATTTAAGCACCGATGGACGGCGAATATCGGCCTCGACCAATAAAACCGTATGATCGAACTCCTGCGCCAGGGATATGGCCAGGTTGATGGAGGTCAAAGTTTTTCCTTCGCCTCCCACCGAACTGGTAACCATCAGCGACTTGTCGAATTTCTGCTGGTAGGCCAGCTCGACAAGCACCGACTTAAGCTTGCGATATTGCTCGGCAGCCGGGCCAACTTCTCCAGTGGCCATGACCAGAAAAGGATTGTTTAATTTAGGCGCAGGAACGGAATCAAAGGCCGCATATTCAATATCTTTTACGGTCTTGGTCGCTGCCTGGATAAATTTCCTAACGGTTGGTTGAATATCTTTCGCCACGGGTTTCTGTTTTCTCAGCTGAGTGGCCCGTTCGATCGCTTTGTCAATACGGCTCATGCAATCCTCATTTCGAATTCAAAATAGCTAACATCTATTGTTTAATGCCTTTACAAAAACAACAAACCCCTTCTTGTCCACGGAAGGAACAAAAGACTCTGAGTCTTTGCTCTTAACCCTTCCGTGCTTTCCGTATATTCCGTGGACCGATTTCAGCTTGCTGCTTTTACTTATTCCGTCAGATCAATCGATCAATCAAACCCAGATGCAGCAAATCATGGACAATGAGCAAACAAATCAAAACCAGACAAAAAGAACCGTAGGCATAAACCAACCGGTCCCACTTACGCTGTTCCTGGTCTTCGGTTTCACTGTACATCTGGGGAATTTCCGCCAACACGATGACCCCGAGATTTCTAATCAGCTCCGGGCTCTTAACGCTGTCATCAAAATGCTCTCTGAGAAGGACTCCACCGATCCCCGCACCAATCCCCGCCAGCAGTCCCATCATCATTACGACAATGCGCTTTCTTCCGACCGGCTGGGTCGGCAGAATGGCTGGATCAACAATGCGAAAGGTAGTACTTTTGTCGGCTACTTCCATTTGTTTGGAAACCTCAGAGACTCCCACCCGATCGAGCAGTTGCTGATAGATATCCTGATACCGGCTCTTCTCTCGCTCCATATCGGCGAGAATCTTTTTGTCCTGGGGAAAATTCTGTAACAGAGTCTTATTGTTCTCGATTGTGTCACTCAACTCCTGCTCTCGAGCGATGACCGCGTTGATTTCCGACTGAGTGCTATTCATCCTCATCTTAAGATCCACGAAGATCGGATCTTCCAAAGGATTGAAATCGAAGGCAGGCTCGGCGTTCTGCTTGGGTTGTGCATCCTGCCGCTTTTGCAACTCGGCCAGTTGCTCACGCAACTTGACAATTGTGGGATATTCTTCGTTATAAACCAGCAGCAGTTCTTCAATTCGGGCTTGCACCGCCTCCACACGGGGATCACCACCGAAATCATTGGAATCAAAATCGGTAAATCCACGCCCGGCGGCCATGCTTTTCATCATTTTTAGCTGTTCACGGATGGTATTGAAGCTAGCCGCCAGTTCGTTCCTTTGGCTCTTAAGCTTCTTCAATTCCTCTTCTCCGACCTTGATTTCTTCCATAATCGATGCTTCGCTGACATTGGAAAAAATACCGGCTTTTTGCCGATAACGAAAGATCTCGTCTTCGCTGGCATCAAGCTTCTGCTTATAGACCGCCAACTGCTCGGTAAGAAAGCGATTGGCACCGTAAGATTCCTCACGCTTGTCGGAGATATTTTCTTCGACATAGGTGGTGACCAAGGTATTGATATAATCTTTAGCAAAAACAGGGTCTGGATGGACAATGGAAACAAAAAACAGGTCGTTTCCCTTAATATTGATAACTGTTTGCATCTGGCAGGATTGCACCAGCGACTCCAACGCTTCCGCAGAGCTCACCTTGGCATCCTCCCCCAGTTTTTTAAGTACCCGCAACACCATATCGCGGCTGAGCATCTGGTAACGCAACACCCGTATCCGATCGTTCATCGATGGCGAAATGGTCAGCCCTTTCATCAGGCTATCGATAACGTTTTTTTCAATAAACACGGAACTTTTGGCTTCGTATTTTTTCTGCATAGAAAAACTGCCGGCAACAATGCACAGAGCCACGGTCACCGCCAGCACGATAAACAAGTTGCGCCGTGTATAAAAGATTGGCAAATAGCTTTTCAGTTGCGTAATTGATGATTCCATTCATTTCACCTAAGAAGTTGAAGCTAAAACCACTAAAATATTGAACGCTTATAAAATCGGATGTTATGCATTCGCTGTTCAATCCAAAACCTAAAATCTTTATCTTCGTTTTTAAGCCTTATCTGCGTTCATCTGCGTCCATCTGCGTTCCATAAGCCTTTAAAACCTGCATTGAACGCTGATAAAATCTGATGCTCCGCATACGCTGATCAATCAAAACCCTAAACCTTTTCTTTGGGTTTAAGCCTTATCTGCGTTCATCTGCGTTCATCTGCGTTCATCTGCGTTCATCTGCGTTCATCTGCGTTCCATTAGCCTTTAAAACCTGCATTGAACGCAGATAAAATCTGATGCTTCGCATACGCTGATCAATCAAAACCCTGAAGTCTTTCTCTTCGTTTTTAAGTCTTATCTGCATTCATCAACGCCATCAAAACATGCCTTCTCTGACAATGACGTAATCGCCACGCTGCAAGGCGATGTTTTGGGCCAGGTCGCCGTCATTCATCAAGTCCTTGATGTTGATTTTTAGACGCTCCCGAGAATCACCCTTTTTGCGCAAGATCAGCACATCACTCTCCTTAGCGAACTTAGTAAAACCCCCGCATTCAAGAATGGCATCGAGAATCTTAAAGCCTTCCCGATAGATCAAATATTGAGGGTTCGTTACAGCGCCGACCACATAGACCTTGTTCAGCTCATTGGTAGGCAGATAGAGAATATCTTCGGGCTCCAGCTTAATATCACCGGTCAAATCCCCTTGATTGAACAGGGCATCGAAATCGACCGCCACTTTTTCACCCGAACGCATCAGCGTAGCATTGACCAGATCAGCATTCTGAATACCTCCCAGGCTACAGAGAAATTTGAACAGAGTGGTACGGCCGGAGAGGTTAACAACTTGCGAAGGAACGCCACCGCCAGAAATGTAGATACGATTATTAGTAATCGTCCCGACGGTCACCGTAACAATCGGGGTTTTGACATATTTACCGAGTACTTTAGTCAATTCCTGGCCCAACTGGCTCGGGGTATATCCCGAGGCGAGCACATCTCCCGCCGCCGGCAAGGTGATCTTGCCATCGGGTCGCACCACCACCGGAACACTCAGTTCAGGAACGCCCCACACCGCAACCTGCAAGGTGTCGCCATCACCGATGACGTAATCACCAGCAACGGCAGCCGTTACCGCAAACAAAACAAGGACCGCAGCCAAAATAAAACTTTTCATAGGCTAATCACCTTCCTCCGCGGCCGTAAATAACGACCTTAATGGTTTCAAGAACAATAAACAAATCGAGTAAAATTGAATAGTTTTTAATATAATAAAGATCGTAACGCAACTTTTCCAAGGCATCCTCCTCAGAGGCACCATAAGGATAACAGACCTGAGCCCACCCGGTCAGGCCCGGCTTAACAAAGTGACGCCTACTGTAATAGGGAATGCTCTCTGTGAGCTGGGTAACAAATTCCGGCCGCTCGGGGCGGGGCCCGATAAAACTCATCTGCCCTTTAAGCACATTGAACAGCTGCGGTATTTCATCCAGCCGGGTTTTGCGTAAAAAGCCACCGATGCGAGTGATACGGGAATCGTTCTTTTGTGACCAGACGGCTCCTGTAGCGCTTTCTGCGTCCTGACGCATGGTGCGGAATTTCAGAATGGCGAACTCTTTTCCCCGTTGGCCAACCCGAATCTGACGGAACAGAACCGCACCGGGTGAATCAACTTTTACCAGTATAGCGACCAAGGGAAACAGAGGTGCCGCCAATACAATACCCAGCAAAGAGAAGCACAGATCCAGCAGTCGCTTATAAAAATCCTTAAAAACCGTACTGCGAAAACCATTGGAATAAATAAACCAGCTCGGCTGAATATTTTCGATCAACAGCTTCCCGGTTATTCTTTCGTAAAAAGACGGTGAATCGAGCACATCGACCCCGTTCAGCTTACAGTCCAGAAGCTCCTTAACCGGCAGCACTCCCCGCTGTTCGGTAACCGCCACCACCAATTGATTGGCTCGCTGCTGCCGGACAAGAGCAGTGATGTCTTCTACGCTGCCAACTACCTGTTCAGCGGAAACGGTCATGATATCAACCGCAGGCTGTACAAAGCCGGCCAGCACATAATTACCGTGGGACTGTTTAATGGTCTTCTCTATCACTTCGGCCAGAGGACCGACACCGAGCACCAACACCCGCTGGGAAAAGGCGAAAAGCCCCCCGATGGCCTGCAGGCCCCGACGCAGCAAAAACTGCATGCTGCCGCACAGAATCAGCGCTAGCGAGAGATATCCACGACCAATCATGACCTGAGGCAACAAGTAATAGCAGACCGACAAAACCAGCAGGCAGCCCATCATACCCACCGCAATACGTGCGGCCAGATCAGCACCGTTAAATTGCTGATTTCTGGCGTAAAGCTCACAGAAAAAGCCGCTGACAATAACCACCACCGCCACTATCAGCAGACGAAAACCGCCGGTTTCAAACAGTTCGCCAAGACCACCATCCGCACCGAAGCGCAGAAAATAACCCATCAGCAACGCGAGAACTGCCAAAACGCCGTCCGCTATCATCAACAACAACGAGGATTTATTCACTTCCCCTCAGTCCTTTCCATCGGCCACCTTATTCAGCTGCTGCAGCAGGGTTTTAGCTTCTTGTACCAATGCCGGATTTCCAGAAGCCATCACCTTATTGGCCACGGCCTCAGCTTGATCCTTTTTACCCAGTCCATGGTAAGCCTGGGCCAGATGCAACTGTACTGTAAAGTTGGCAGGCAGCATCGCCGCTGATCTTTCCAAATAGGGCAGAGCCTCAGCAAAACGCCCCTTGCGAGTCAACACATAGCCAAGGGTATCCATAATGCCAGGTTCAGAAGGCTTGAGTCGAAAGGCTCGCCCGGCTAACTGCAAGGCTTCATCCAGATCACGGTAGTTATCAGCATAGAGGAAAGCCAAGTTGTTCAGGGCCGCCACGTACTCTCCATTTTGCTCAAGACACAGACGATATAATTCGAGAGCTTTGCGCTTATCCCCCATCTGGTCGTGCAAGGAACCAAGGCTGAAGGTGACAAGCACCGAATCAGGGTGTTTCTCATGCTGGTCGGTATAAAGTTGCAGGGCCCGTTCAAATTTATGCTGAACAATGTAAAGCTCGGCCAGTTTCATCTGTAATAACAGGTCGTCTTTGACAGAATTCAGCCCCCTTTCCAATACAGACTCGGCCTGGCTATAATTCTTCTGCTGTCGATAAACACCGGAAAGAAGCAGATAGCCCGATGCCGAGTTGCCATGCTGATCAATCTGCTCCTGAGCCAGCTTAATCGCCTCAGGATGTCGGTTTTGCCTCACCAAGGTGGCTACCAACAAGGAAAGTCCCCGATCCGCGTGGACATCGGCCAAGGAACGATAAACCTTAAGGGCCTCTTCGACACGGCCGGTATTCAGCAAAAGCTGCCCCTGGGCTTCAAGTAACGCCGGTTGAGCGGGATGAAGCTCCAGTCCTTTAGTAATGGTTTCCAAGGCCCGCTCCGGCTCACCGTTACGACTCTGATAAAGCGCAAGCGCAAGAAAACCTTCTACGGCTTCTGTGGCCACCGCACGGGCCAAACTCTCCTGAACCCCCTTTGCATCGCCTTTAATTTCCTGCAAATCAGCCAAAGACAACAGAGCTCTCAGGTTTTGCGGAACAACCTGCAACAAAGCCGAATATTCAGCGGCGGCCTTGTCCGGCTGGCCTTTGGATAGATAGTAGCTGGCAAGATTGACATAAGGCGCCACATAATCAGGCTTATATTGCTTGGCTTTTTCCAATTGAGCTAGCGCCGCTTCGGCCTGGCCCTGGCCGAAATAAGCAGCAGCCAGATAGTTATACAATATGGCATCTTCCGGGGTACCCTGCAGGCCTTCTTGCAGGGTGGCAATAGCCTGACCGTAATTGTGTCGTTTCAGATAGGAAGAGACCAGAAGTAAACGGGAGTTGAGAAGTTCCGGAGCCAATCGTACCACCTCTTCAAGGGGGGCATCAGCCTGCTCTAACTTCCCCTGAGCCAAGTTAAACAAGCCCTTTTTCAGCTGGGCATCGACCAACCGAGGAGCCAAATCAATGGCCCGGTCGAGCTCCTCCATGCCTCGGTCATAATCCCCTTGGGCCAAATAAACACTACCCAGAACGTCATGGGCCAGAGCATTATTCGGCTGCGCCTTCAATACCATCTGCACAGCGGTGCGGCTGTCATCAAATCGCTTCTGGCGAAATAGGGTCTGAGCCACCAGTAAGCGTGCCTGATGGTGATCAGGGTTTTTATCAAGTATAGCCTGAAATTGATTGAGGGCCATTTCATAGGCACCCAGTTTGTAGTGAGTCAGACCGAGCATATAGCGCCCGGTAAGATCAGGAAGCTTTTTCAAAGACTCCTGGAGCTTGTCTGCGGCCTCGGGGTATTTCTCTTCGGCAAACAAAATCAAACCTTGCAAGCGAATGCCCGCCGGGTGATCCGCATGACGGGTAAGCAGATTGTCGGCGAGTTGTCTGGCAGCCACCAGATCATTGCGTTGCAGCTCCATAATCCCAAGTAGATAAGCAGCTTTGACCTCTGCAGGAAACACTTCCAGCAGTCGCCTGGCAACGGCCATGGCCTCTTCAGGGTTACCGGCCATCCTTTCGACCTGAAGCAACAGATAATAGGAGTCCCTATTCTTCCCATCCAGTGCAAGGTTTTCCTTTAGCAGACTACGGGCCTGACCCAAACGACCAGAAGCCCCATAAATGATAGCCAAACCGTTGCGAGCAGCAAATTGACGAGGGTCCAGCTCAAGAGCTTTTTTGTAGGCCTGTTCCGCTTTGGCAAGGTCCCCCTTCTGGGCATAACTGCTACCCAAGAGTTCGTAAGCCTGAGAACTTGCCGACTGTTCTTTCAAAAAGCGCTCGATACGCTCAATGGCTTTTTCCGGGGCACGGTTTTTCAGATGCACGGTGGCCAATTGCAACAACACTTCCCCGTTCTGCGGATCTTGCAACAGCACCTTCTCCAGTTCTTTTTCCGCCTGGATATAGTTGCCCCAGCTCAAATAGGCCACCCCCAGCTGCAAACGAGCTTCGTAATAATTAGGGTCCTTCTCCAAGGCATTCTTAAACATCACGATCGCCCCGGTCGGGTTATTGCTTTGTTGCAGCTCAATACCTTCTTGCAAAAGTTGTTCTTTGGTTTTACGTTCGCAGGCAAAAAGGCAACAAGCCAAAAGCACCAGAACGGTCAGCCTCTTGAAAACGGATAGATTTTTCATTCAGTTCACCCTATCTGCTATGATGTTGTCCACTACATGATCGAAGCGGGAGAAATCAACAGGTTTTATTAGACAAAAAAAGTTTACATTGTTCTCTATTATCTGCATCAATTTTTCACAAGTAAAGTCGGACAGTACCAACACGGCTACCTGCTTGGCGGCAAGACTGGAAAGAATCTGGCTGCTATAGGGATAACTGGTGATCACCAGGGCATAACGTTCAAAATCACGCAGCAAAAAATCGTGTTCACAACCTGAAGCCCATTCTGTATTAAAGCCTCTCAATTGGACCAAAGCCGTACAGATTTTGCCAAATCTCTGTTCATCGATAATCAGAATATTTTTCGATGTCACGTTGAGCCTCATCTAACAAATTATTTGTTCCGTGTAGTTATACATATCACACAGATCAGCCAGAGAATGGCCAGTTTATGCAAATAGCACCAAATTAACCGAGACCAATCACTTAGCAAAGCCCGTACCAAGCCCCGTGCTCTCATGTTTGCTAGATAAAGACAACTATATCTCTTTATATTTTGAGGAAAATACCAGAAAATTGCTCCCTTTGGACACAGATCCGCCCAAGCCGCTGTGCCCTTTGGACACAGTCAAAACAAATTAGCCAATTTAGCACCACGAGGTGTATCCGATGGGGACATGCAGGAGAGGAAAAGTCGTAAAGGATATTAGGTTAAAACCATATACAAATGACAAGCAGGTCAGGTCAGATTGAAATCTGCAAGACGCTTATACAGAGCCTTACGTGACAGACCCAACATACGGGCCGCCATGGACTTGTTACCGTTGCAACGTTCCAGGGTTTCGCGAATCATCTGAGCTTCCATATCCTTTAGGGAGGAAAAAGATGGTTTCTGTTGAGCAGAATTCACCTGGGGGAGCAATTCAGCGGGAAGGTCCCGCACAGAAATTTCTTTGCTCCGCGCCAAAACCACGGCACGCTCCACCACATTACGCAATTGGCGGATATTACCGGGCCAACTAGATTTTTCTAAAATAGTAACAACCTGCGGTGCCAAAGAGAGAATCTTGTTTTCGCGAGCACAAAATTCCCGCAGAAATTCATTGACCAGCAAAGTGATATCCGCCCTGCGTCGGCGCAAGGGTGGAACCTCTATACTAAAGACATTGATGCGATAAAAAAGGTCTTCACGAAAATTACCCTGCTTAACTTCGGCCGGGAGATCACGATTAGTGGAAGCCACCAGTCGAAAGTTAACATAAATCCGTTGATTGCCACCCAACCGCTCAAACTCTTTTTCCTGTAGCACCCGCAGCAACTTAGCCTGAACCGAAATATCAAGTTCGCCAATCTCATCGAGAAATAAAGTCCCTTCGGCAGCCTGTTCAACCTTACCGATACGCTGTCTGCCGGCACCAGTAAAAGCCCCCTTTTCATAACCGAACAATTCAGACTCGATCAGTTCCCGAGGAATTGCGGCACAATTGACTGCAATAAACGGCTTGTCTCTGCGCACACTTTCAAAATGGAGGGCCCGGGCAATAAGCTCCTTGCCGGTACCTGTCTCACCACAAATCAGGACACTGCTTTCCGTATCCTTAATTGCCTGAACATTTTCCCATAACTTGCGACTGGCCTCTGACCCAAAAATAAAAGCTGGATGAGCAGCCCGGCCGTCACCTCCGCTGGAAAGCTGCGCCTTGAGATGCCGCACCTCGCGCTTCAGATGTCGCTGCTCAACGGCCCGAGCCAGAATTCCCTTTAGGCTGACATAGTCAGGCGGTTTGACAAAGTAATAGAAAGCCCCTTTAGTCATGGCTTTTACTGCCGAATCGACGGAACCAAAGGCGGTAAGGAATATAACGGGAATGTCGGGGAAATTTTGCAGAACATGTTCAAAAAGCTGCAAACCGTCTTCACCAGGCATACAAATATCGGTTATAAGTACATCCGGTTGGTTTTCCTGCAGCAAACGTTTGGCTTCGCCTGCATGATAAGCTTTCAGAACCCGATAGCCATCGGCTTCGAGAATGGCAGATAAAACCCTTACGGCATTGGGTTCATCATCAACCAGCAGAATATTTCCCTTATTCATAGAGCCTTGCCTGCAAAATCTGCCGGCAGAAGAAGACGCACACAGGTTCCTTTACCCACCGAGCTGACCACTTCCATCAGACCGCTATGCGACTGAACCACTTCGCGGGTGATAAACAGACCAAATCCTCGTTCTTTACCCCGCTCGGGACCACTGGTCGGATCGTTAAGAGCGGCAATCTTGGCCGTGGACATACCTGGCCCGTCATCCACCACTTCCACAACGACATATTCTCGGCCTTCCCTACGCTCTAATCGACTGATGAGCCGAACCTGCCCCCCCAACGACAGAACAGCAATGGCGTTGTTCAATAAATTCAGAATAGCCTGTTCGATCTGAAAGGGATTAGCATGCAGCGGCGGCACCAGACCACAATCAACAATCAGGTTAACCCCGGCGACACGAGCCTGCAGCGAGGTATAGAGAGAGATCTTTTTAAGCAACGCATTAACATCGAGAGGCATAACGGCTTGGTCAAAACTGGAAGTGGCAAGAAACCCGCTGATAAAGCGCTCAAGCCGAGCGATTTCTTCGTTCATAATACCGGTAAACTCACCCAACTCCGGCTCATGGGCAAAACGATTCTGCAAGTAACTCACTGCACCCTTGATAGCATTGAGAGGATTTCGCACGCCATGGGAAAGCATAATAACCAACTTTTCCAACTCATCAGAACGCCCCAGAGGAGGCAAAGAAGAAGTTGCTGCATCACTCCGCTTAGTACAGACCAGAACTCGTACGCCTGAGGGTCTGCCCTCCTCCAACAGCGGTTCAATGGTCAGGTCAGCCACCTGAATCGGCAACCGCTCGCCAAGTTGCACCTCTTGCAAAACAAGTCTTTGGCCGGTTTGCAAAACCCAGCTGAGGGCATCTTGCTCTTTATAAAAGAATCGTGGCAAGAGTTGATTATAAGGCAAACCATGCAGTTCTTCGCAAGACAGCCCCTGTAAGTCACTGAACCGTTCGCAGCAACTTATTATACGCAAGTTCTCATCAGCACAAAACAGCATCTCTGACATATATCAGCAACTTCCTAACTAATGGCCAACCGAAAATTATAAATAGTCACATTGCAGTTTTCATGTGGGAAAGGAGCAATTTTCCCTAAGGTCAAGGAAATCAAGCGCTTGCAGGTCGGCGTAGCTGTTTTCGCCTCACCATTTTGCAAGATAGCAAAATGAGACAGCCTCTGGCTTCCCGAAGGACGACGGCCAGGGATGACCCGAGTCACACGCAAGGGCGCGGATTAACTCCGAGATCGGGAAAAAGAACCGTTTCTGGATGAAAACTAACTACAGGTTGCCCAGAACTACGGTCTTCCAAAAAAACCAAACCACCGCAATTCGCCATCTTTCTCAAAAAAACCAGATCCATCACCCTTAGGGATAACAAATAGTCCCTATAAAAGCAAAACATTTCCCTACAAATCCTCTTAAAATATAGCTTTTCTGCAACGTAAAGTTTCGCGGTGTACCCTTCGCCTGCAAACAACCTACGAGCCCACTAAACTCGCGCCGATCTGCGGCGGATAAATATTCTTGGCTAAATAGCGCAAAAATGTCCTGCCGCATGCAGCGATATGGGTGTCCATGCAGTTTATTTATATCACGATACAAGACATTAGCAGATTGTAAATTTTTCCGACATTAAAAAGGGAATAGAAAAGGAAGTTAAAGAGAAGGGACAGTCTGATGTACCGAGGGTCTAAGAGGCCCCCTATGATCGCCCGGTGATGATCGCCGCTTCAAACTCAGTAAAAAAAGCTGCTTTCTCACTGGAAACAGTTCTGGCAAGTTCTTGAATGTCACCCAGATAGGGTACTCGGCGCCCATGATAATCGACTTCCGGGCCGATCGGCTGAAATTGAATTTTTGACCGCTGCAGCAGGACGTGCAAGCCCTTAGCCATAAGGCCATACCAATGAGTCAGGCCCAGTTCAACGCTTTCGCGATACATACAGACGTAGAGACCCATAATAATAAAAAACTCGTGCTTGCGGCGTTCTTTGTTCACTACCGAACGGCGCACAATTTCATCTGCCGAGCTGCCATCGCTATAGATCAGCTCGTCGACGACCCGCTTACGATAGTCCTTGCTCACAGCCAACCGGGAAATCTCAGCGATCCTGTTTTTGTTTACAAAAGACAGGTCGGAGTCAAAAGTACAATGATGTTCGATGGGGAAACCGCGTTCCGAATTTAAAATGATGCGAATCGTGCCAATCAGTTCTCCCGTTTCAGCCACCAGCGCACCAAAATGGACAGAATAGGCATCGAACTCGTCCTTTTCGATACCACCGGGGTGATCTGCTGGATTTTCGAAGCCCCACTCTTCACAATAGACCTTGTAACGCAAGCGGAACACATCCGCCATGAGAGGATCTTCTTGGCAAATTTTTTTAAAAAGAAATCGCTTCATAGTTTACATGATACCCCATACGCTGAAGATTCTACCCAAAACTACAGTCAAATTTATCCCACCACTAACCATTTGTCGAGTCGAAAACTAGAAATACCTGAACGAACTAACTTCCGCTCGGAAACGCGCAGGTGCCCATCTGAACCAATGAGGGACGAACTCGAATGACGCTACATTAAGGGACGGTAGCAACAAAACCGGAACAGTACCCGCCCAGGGACGGTCCCGAGCTTTTGCGAAACAAAACACCAAACTTAATGGAACATTGTTAAAATTGATGTCGTCAAAAAAACTCGCGCTGCTCAAGCGGCCCAACGGATATCACCGTAATTTTTTAGCCATAACAGTGACAAGCCTGGTTTCAAAACGTGTAATAAACGCCAGAAGGGCTCTTTTGATAGATCCAATAGCTGCGCCATAGCCCAAACCGCGACCGTTTTCGGTTCTGCGGTGCCGAGCCCGGCGCAACCCCTTGGCGTCGTAGCGCAGGACCGTGCGTTTTCTCTCCCGTCGAACCAGGCAATCCGATTGCCGGGAACAGACATCGCACAGGGGTTTATCAAAGTAGACGATAAAACCGCCTTTCTTGCCAGTCCTTAAACGCTGCGGAATCTAGCCCATGGAGCAGATCAGGATTTCGTTGTTCGAGGCAAAGGAAAAGCTGGCCAAACTGATGGGGCAGACTCTATACCCATGACTGGTGCGATGAACTTGACACCTTGCTTTTTGGCCTGTTTCACATTGTCATCACTGCCGTACAGGGAATCGGCCAGCAAATCGGAAGGTGCCATGTCTCGCTTTCGGGTTTCCTTGATGGCTGGCAGCAACGTCTGAGCATCGCTTTTGTGGGCCGCTTCGACCTGGATATGAGTGATCAGATCCGGCTGACTCTTGTCCGGCGAACAGGTTTCCATGACCTGCACTTGATACCCCTGACCCTTGTGGCCGTAGCAACCGGCATCCGGATCGGAAGGGTTCTGCAAAGTCAATGAATTGCTCGATAAGCATCCCCCAGGGGCTTTTGGAAATACTGGGAATATCTGAGCAAGCGAAAACGCTGAAACCATTAGCGGGTTTATCTCATTTACTGCAAGCTGAACGTGAACCAGAAATGACGCAACGAGAAGCGGTTTCCCAAAACCGTTGCTGACACCACAACAACCGAGCCAGGTCTAGTCAGCAAAATTTAATTTTTTCGTTTTTTCAAACGAAAAAAGGGCAGACTCAAAAAGCCTGCCCTCAAAAAAATCAACCTTCTTTATAACTTTACTGCTTACGACGCCGTGCGCAGAAACCAAGACCTACAAGACCACCACCGAGAAGCAGCAAGGTTGATGGTTCAGGAACTATTCCAGGCTGAAACGACCCATCAGTTCTTGTATAAAAACTAACTGGGAGATCCGGGACAACTCCAAATTCAGAAATAATATTAGTACCCGCGAAATCATCGGCTTCTAAAATATTATTATTACCATCAACCAAACCAAGTGCAACGGTGGGATATGCATAAGTGGAAAAGTCAACACCATTTACATCAAACCAGTATCCCTCAGCAAAACCATTCGTTAGAGCCGAAGAGTTTGCGCTAAACTGAATGTCAATTCGACCATCTGGTCCAGCAGGTGTACTAAAATCAAGAGTACCAGATCCGTAGTCAAGTCCAAAAGAAGCTATATGAGTTCCATCGTCCGACCCAAAAAATCCATCAGTAGAGCCGAAGTTAATAGATGAACCTAGATACAAATCCAAAGTACCTACATCAAATGAGAATGTCTGAGAACCAGCGACTATACCACCGTTAGTACCATTAGCTGTAAAAACTGCGGTTAGTTCATAATTCAAACCTAATCCACTTATTCCAACAGCTATTGGAACACCACCATTCTGAAATGACGTTGCGGCGAATGCTCCTAGCTCAGTAAAAAGAACACCTGGTGCAGGAGCTGAATCATTCACTACTGAAGATGTGCCTAATAAAGTGATCTCATCAATTGGCTGAAACGCACCTGATACACCAGTCCCATCAGGGTTAAATTGCCAATCATGCATGGTTAGTGTAAGTGCTGAAGCAGAACCAACAGCAACAAACAATAGAATACTTACCAATAGTCCTACACCCTTCATTCTCATAACTACCTCCGAATCTTGGTTAAATTGAAAAGGTTACGATTCTAAACAAATCCTTGAGCTTTTTTCTTGCCAGACAATCTGACTAAGTTAATATGCAAACTGTGGGCCAGTCCACAACTGGCTGAATTTATGAACTTTTTTGAAGCCCATACATTCAACCATCAGAAGTGTTAATTTTATCGACATTAAATAATGCGGTGGCAGAACCAGGCTTCCACACAGAACAAAGGGGTCACAGGACAAAAGGACAAAGGGGTCAAAAAGGACAAAGGAAAGCAGGACAAAGGAAAGCAGGACAAAGGGGTCAGGACAAAGGGGTCAGGCCTCCAAGTTGACAAGTAGGACAAAGGGGTCAGGCCTCCAAGTTGACAAGTTTAATATAATCGTTATTATCAATTCATGGCTCGCAAAGCACGTATCCATATCCCAAGCGGTGTCTATCACGTCATGCTACGTGGCAATAACGGCCAGGACATCTTCTTTTCCGGCGAAGACTACAGCCGTCTTTTTCTGCTGCTGCAGGAAGGCACGGAGCGTTTCTGTTATCGCGTGCACGGTTTCTGTTGCATGACCAATCATGTTTTATGTTGAGCTCAACATAAAATGTGTTATGTGAAGCTTAGACTTATGTGAAGTTCATCTGTGAATACTCCTTCATTTTCTATCCCAGATCAATGTTTTCCTGCACATAAGTGTGGTGA
>CAZKQY010000500.1:0-7673 GCA_964555005.1 uncultured Syntrophotalea sp.
CCGTTTTCCTGACCCGCCTTGACAGTTGGGCAGGAAAATTTCAGTGTTGCGACCGATCGATCCTGAAATTGGCCGCCTGAGTTTTTACGATGCCATCAATAGTAGTTGAGTTGAAACGGTTTTCCTAGTCCAAAATGCGTGGCGTGATGAAGATCAACAGTTCACGACGCTCATTACTGACCGAATGACTTTTGAAGAGATAGCCAAGAACAGGAATGTGCTGCAACCAGGGAACTCCGGCATCACTGACCTGTTTATCCTCGATGAAGATACCACCGATGACCGTCGTTTCACCGTCCTGCACCAGCACCTTGGTTTTCGCCTGTTTGGTATCGATGGCCGGTGCCGAACCAAGACCAGTCGGCACCGTAGCGCCCCGTGAGTCATTTTTAGCATCGATTTCCAAAAAAATCGAACCATCCGGATTAATTTCCGGGGTCACATTGAGGCTTAGTTCGGCTTTTTTGAATTCGGTTTTGGTTCCTTCGTCACTGGTGGTAGTGTAAGGAATCTCGACCCCTTGGGAGATTTCCGCTTCCTCACCGTTAAGGGTAGTGACCCGAGGCGTAGAAACGATACGCCCGTGACCGGACTGCTCCAGAGCGGCAATGCGTAAATCGAGGATCAATTTGTCGAGGCCGACTCGCCCGAAGGTGAAATCAGAGGCAAAACCAGCGCTTCCGGCAGCAAGACTAGCTGGATTTAGAGCAAAACTTCCACCCATGCCGGTATCCGCAGACACACCACTAGTACCGGACGGTTTATTATCATAGGTGATTCCCCAGTTCACCCCCAAATCACGGGAGAATGTGGAACTGGCCTCAACGATACGAGCCTCAATCAAAACCTGCCGTTCGGGCGTGTCGAGGAGGGCAACCAACTGCTTAATGTTAGCAACCGCCGAAGGAACATCGGTAATAATCAATTTTTTATCGCGAACATCTTCGATAATACTACCCCGTTCCGTCAAACGCTTACCACTCTTGGAAGCAACCGAACTGACATCGGTATAGTTTACCGTCACCACTTCGGTAACCATATCTTCCATTTTCTCAAGAGTGCGGCTGGCGGTGAACTGTTCTTGCTGCATCTTGCGAATCCGGTCTTTAGGCATGATGCGCACGATATTGCCTTCGCGCAGCATTCCCAGTTCCTTGATCTCCATAATCAGCTCAAGAGCTTGATCCCAAGGCACATCCACCAGTCGCAGAGTAATGGTCCCCTTGACATCATCGCTGGCAATAATATTGAGGTCACTGACTTCGGCTATTAATTGCAGGATATTACGGATGTTGGCATCATCGAAAATCAAACTGATCTTCTGGCCAGCATACCCTGGTTTTTGATTAAGAGTTTCGGAACTAATGGTCCCAACTGTTGGTGCAAAAGAACTGGAACCAGCCGTTTCAGCAACCATATCTTCAGCTACGAATTCCTGGTCGAATTTTGCAGAAGAAACCGGAGCTAGACCAGCGACCGGTACCCGTTGGGTAGTTAAAACAGCAGGTGCAATCTCGGCAAAAGGACCATCTTCAACAATGAAGCGAACGATATTGCCTTCTTTTAACAGTTGATAGGGAACCGGCCCCTTTAACTCCACGGCAAAACGTACATCCTGAATACCGTTAGCAAATACAGTGTAAGGCGTCACTAAACGTATAGCACTGGGAAAGCTAGAAGGATCAACTGCACGACGCAGCGCCCGACTGATTGCGGCATTTTTGATGCCAAAACGAATCATGTCGCCTTCAGCGACTGGTTCAATCAGGGTTGCTAAATCCGAAAGAGTCAGGGTCAAGACCGACCGGCCGTCCTCCGCTTTGAAATCAACAGCACTGACGGTGACGGGTTGCCCCTCCTGCGCTGCCGGCTTTGCCATACCGGTAACAGGTTTTTCATCCCATACCACCTGAACCGCCTGCCCCGTTGAGGAAACAGTAAATTCCGGCAGTTGCTCACTCGCAGTATCGAACACAAAGCGGGTTTTGGTCGGATACACTCCAGTCCTTAACCCCTGAAAAGCCCCTTTCAGCGAATAGGTTTTTTCCGCGGCGCCCGGCTTGATATCATACAGATCAACGACCAGACGGGGCGGAGCGCCAAGACTGAAGTGACGATACTTACCGATGGTTCCGTCGGTCATCAACAGCACCTGACCGTCCAGAATATCAACGGATTTGACCTCGGTTGCGGGTTTGGCCAACATTTCACTCGCCGGTTCAGCCTGAACCGCACTGACCTGCAAAAAACATGTTGCTGCCAGCATCAAGCAAAGCAGACGAAAAACACTGACCAATCGCGCGCCTGACGGGCTCCATAGCATATGACGCATCTCACTATACTCCTTGCCGCTTGGGAAGTTGAATCTCCTGCACACTCGTTCGATATTCGCCAGCAAAATCATAGAACCTTTCCTCTATAACAACCGTATCTTCCCGAATATCGATAACCTGTCCAGCATTCTTACCGATTTTAATCCCCCGTTTCAGCACATAGGCTTTGCCACCCGGTGCCATCACCATAGCCATCGGTTCGTTACGACCGATAATGACTCCAATCAAACGAAACTGGCCCAGATCAAACTTCTGCAACGGTGTCAAGGGCTGACCACTTTCGGAAACCGGCTTGCGAATCTGCGCTAGAGGCAAAAATGGGTCGCGACGACCGGCCGCTTCATAAACATACTTTGGCTCAGCCTTTTCAGCCTCAGCCGGTTTTTCCTGCAGGGCCTGTTTTTTTGTCCCGACCTTCGACTTGCTCGTCTTAGCAACGACCTTCTCCGACTGAGGAGCCTCCTTGCCGCAACCCGACAGCGAAAACAGCAAAGCAATCAGCAAAAGTCCGGTAAGAAAGGATAAGCGCATCATCATTTCTTCCTTTTCTTATTTTTCGTGGGCGCGGTACCGCCCTCAATAAATCGGAAGGTAGTCGCCAGACACTCGATCGACAGCAAATTCCTGCCCCCTTGCATCTTGGGGGAATCCAGTTGGAGATTGTTGATATTAACAATTCGCGCCAGATTGCTTACGTCATACACAAACATCGCGACCTCATGGTAAGACCCGACCAACTTAAGGCTTACGGGTACCTCGGCGTAAAACCCCTGGGTTTTTTCACCACCAGGCTTAAAACGCAACACATCAAGACCATTATCTTTAGCCAGAGAAGCAATACTGGTCAGCAAAGTCGGAATTTCTTTTTTATTCGGCAACTCCGCCAAGGCGCGGTCCAGCTTGTGCTTCATGCTCTCGTATTCACTTTTGAACTTGGGCAGGTTATCAGCAATCCGCTGATCCTCCTGCAACTTAGCCAAACGAGTATTCTTTATTTCCTCGAGGTGGACATATTCTTTATGTTTCTCGAGATAAACAAGATATACAAACCCTGCCAAAATAAGTACGACCACTCCTGAGAGCAGCAACACTCGTTGATACAGAGGCCAGTTGAAAATCTTTTCAATGGTAGGATGCATATCGGCCAACCCTTTTTAAGCTATTTAGCTTTTGGCGTAACAGGCGTCTCGGCCCGACAGGAAATATCAAATTTCTGTAATTTAAGACTACCCTGTATGGTCTGCTCGGTGACCTTGAGTTCAACCCCCTGATAATAAGGAGAAGCCTCCAGATCGCGCATAAAACTGGCCACCGTTTCTTCGTTTAACCCGACCCCCTTGATCGATACCCCCCCACCGGACTCCTTAACAGAAGAGAGCCACAGCTTATCCGGCAGAACCCGACTTAATTCATCGAGTAAATGCACCGGGCCGGCCTTCTGTTCCTTCAGCTTAGCCAAAACATCAAGCTTGCCTTGAAATTCTTTTTGTAACTTCTTGAATTGGGCGACCTCACCAAGGGTCTTTTTAAGTCGCATGAGCTCTTTATCGATTTTGGCAATTTCCTTTTTTTCTGCAGAAATCTTTACAGCCACGGTCGTATAAAGGCCTCCACAAATCAAACAAGTCACAACCAAACTCAACACCAACACAACCAACTGGCCCCGCAGCCGGGCTTTTTTCTGAGCAGCTCTGACTGGTAGCAGATTGATACGAATCATTTGTCGCCCAACCTCCTCATGGCAAGTCCCACCCCGACCGCAAAGAGGGGGCCAACAGCCTGCACATACGCAGGATCAAAAAGGTCCTCGTCCACTTCGATGCGACGAAAAGGATCCAGGATCTCAACGGGCACACCGAGACGTTGCTCAAAAACTTCAACAATCCCAAAAGTCTTTGAAACGCCGCCGCTGATAAACAGACGATTCACCTTGTCATCGGTCGATGTCGCAGAGAAATAATCGAGAGAGCGCTGAATTTCTTGCGCCAGAGTATCGGCGGCCTCACTCATGACTTCTGCCAGAACAGCAGCATCGATCTCTCCAGCTTCACCCCCGAGTTTGGCCTGCTCGGCTTCTTCGCTGTTGATGCCCAGACGCTTCTGGATTTCCTCATTGAACATATTGCCGCCAGTCTGAATATCTCGGGTAAACACCGAAACGCCTTCTTTAAGAATATTCACATTCATGGTGCTGGCACCCACATTGAGCAAGGCAATAATCTCCCCTTCGTCCACATCGTAATTGGCTTGAAAAGCGTTTTCGATGGCAAAGGAATCGATATCCAGCACAACCGGGCTCAAACCACACTCCTGAAAGACGGCGAGCCCTTCATTGACAAAATCCTTTTTCGCAGCCACCAAAATAACATTCATTTGGGCAGGATCTTTGGGGTCTGGACCGGTAATCTGAAAATCAAGATTTACTTCGGAGATTTCAAAAGGGATGAACTGCTCGGCTTCCCACTCAATGGAAGCCTCAACTTCTTCTTCAGTCATAACCGGCATGGAGATCTTGCGGATAATGACCGAATGGCCGGATACGGAAGCAGCGACGTTTTTTGTCTTGATCTTCTGGTTTTCCACCAGATTCCGAATAATGTCGACTACAGCCACAGAATCCATCACTGTGTTATCGACAATGGCCTCGGGTGGCAACTGAGCGATACCAAGATTCAACAACTGGTATCCGCCCTTAACCGCTTTAAGCTGCACCAGCTTAACGGAACTGGACCCGACATCAATGCCCACAATATCTTTTTTTGTTCCAAATAACCCTTGTAGCATCAAAAAGACCCCATTCTAAAATGGATGGTAAGCAAGCAAGTTGACCAGCACCTCATCAACTAAACCGTCATGGATCAATTTCCAAAGCAAAGTGCATGCCAGACACTGAGCGTTGTTCCAAACACAGAATAATGATCAGCACTGGATCAAGCACAGTGTGTTTTTTAAAACCTAAACAAAACACCACCGCCAGTAGAACCTATAAAGTTAAATACCAAGACGAACAGCACTGAAAACATTACAATCATCGGTAATTATAGGGCAATGAAAAATACTGTCAATAGAATTAAAATATTTCAAATACCTGAACAGGCTGCGGGATCCTGATTGCCGACCGGCGGGAGCCCTAGCCAAACACGATCATCTCCGCTGACAGATCCTGTTCCTTGAGCCCAAAACTTCTAAACAAATGGTGTTTTACCTTTGATTCACTCGCAAAAACTCATAGGATATCTAAGCAAAAATTGCGTCCCACAGGGTTTGGAGTTTGCAGGGGTGAAGGCATGTTGAGATCATGAAAAAAACATCGTAACATTGCACAAAGGCGAACTTTTTGCAACCACATTACCTTTGACACATACCAAGATACCAACTCAGCAATTGCTGCCCCCACAGCAGATAAACCAAGCCACCCAAAGCCAAAAAGGGGCCGAAGGGAATAGCAAGTTTGCCATCCGCCCGCTTAAGCCACATCAAAGGCACCCCAACCAGAGAACCGGCCAACGAACCGAAGAAAATCACCGGAAATACAGCCTTCCAGCCCAGAAAAGCTCCCATCATCGCCAACAGCTTAATATCCCCACCGCCCATGCCCTCTTGGCCGGTCACTCGATGATAGACCTCGGCCACCAGCCACAGACTACCCCCGCCCAATAAAATACCGAACAAGGAATCGTACCAAGAAATCCAGGGGACAAAAAGCACCAACAAAAAACCCACCACGATACCGGGCAGGCTAATGACATCGGGAATGATCTGGTGATCAAGATCAATAAAAGTGATGGTTACCAGGACGGCAACAAACACCCAATAAACCGGAGTGGCCAACTGCCAGCCAAAACGCAGGTAGATCCAGACAAAGAGCATCCCGGTCAAGGCCTCGACCAACGGGTAGCGGTTTGAAATAGCCATACCGCAACTGCTACAGCGGCCACGCAACAATAAAAAACTCAACACCGGCACATTTTGGTACCAACGGATGGCCGCACCGCACTGCGGACAGCGCGAAGCCGGCGATATGACCGACTGTCCGACCGGAATTCGGCAGATGCAGACGTTGAGAAACGAACCGATGATAGTACCGAAGATAAAAATAGCTATGTAGAGAACTGTCGGAGACATAATAAGCCTTCACTGGTTGCTGGTTGCTGGTTGCTGTAGCGATACGGACACGACAGCAGCTACTTCCTCAACGGAAATTTCCTGAATACACCGTCCCCCTGCGGAACACGGCGGCGTGGTGCCGAAACGGGTACAAGGTGAGCAAGGTAAGTTTTTGTTCAGAACGATATGTTTCTCACCCTTTGGTGCCCACTTAGCGGCAATCCCCGGACCGAATAGCGATACGGTCGGCACATCCAAGCCCACGGCCAAGTGCAGCACCCCCGAATCACCCGTCACCAACAAAGACGATCGCTGCAAAACCGCCGCCGTCTCGGCAAGAGACGTGCTGCCAGCCAAGTTCAGACCCTGGCCACCGGCAAGAATCATTTGCCCGGCCCCACGGTCCTGGCCGCCGCCAACCACGACCACAGCCAGCCCCTGTTCGTTCAGCCAAACGGCCAGGCGATGAAATTTATCAACTCCCCAACGGCGTTCAGGAATGCTGGCACCGGGAAAAATGGCGACAAAGACCTGCCCGTCAAGTGGTTCAAGTTTACCCTCAGCCTGCCGGACAATGTGTTCCGGCACTGCCAGAAAAGGATATTCTACTTCCTGATTTTTAATTCCCAGCGGTTCCAGCAGTCGCAGAAAGCTGTATGCCTCATAATCCTCGTGGGCATAGGGAACCGCAACATTGAAAAGGCGCTTCCGCTCATTGGTGGCAAAACCTATTTTAAGGTCGGAACGAATGAGTCTCGCCACAACGGCCGAAAGACGATGCCACTGCTCGGTATCGATAACCACATCGTACCGTTGGCGCATTGCTACAAGGACTTGCTTCGGACGGTCATAAAGCAGCAATTGGCTGACGTCAGAGCAAAGAGCGAAAGCCGCTCCATTTCGACGTTCGGCTAGAACCATTATTTCACAATGAGGGTAAAGTTTTTTGAAAGAACGAATGGCTGGAACCAATAACACGGCGTCACCGATACCGCCGGGACGAATCAACAGTAGGCGAGTCACGGTTGAGGATTCCGACGAGTGCGGGCGTGGCAACAAGCGGCTCAGCACCGAACCGACCACCCCATCGACTTTTTTCAGAAATAGTGGGTTCAAATCAACTCATCCTAGGAGCCTGTCGGACTATACGGGCCGAAGCGAAAATTTGGATGTTTGAGAACAGATTTTAGCTCATTTGAAGGTTCATAGTCGTAACTATGGACCGAAAAGGAG
>CAZKQY010000501.1:0-3165 GCA_964555005.1 uncultured Syntrophotalea sp.
CTGACCAGTATGTATTCGCCGGGTCGCCCCGTCGCCGAACCTTCCAACAACAGTCGACTTAGTAAGCCGTTCAGCCTCCAGTCGAAAAGAGCAGCCGCCCCTTCCATCGGGCGCTGATCTTCAAAGAAAAAACCAGCCACCACCTCACCGGGCATACGATCCGGAGCCTGGGTTACGACTCGCACCGAGTTCGTAGGGATTTGAGACGATAGATTCGCGCTACTTTGTCCAGCAGGCCGTTAATAAAAGCCGGCGTTTCCCGCGTACCATAGCGCTTACCAACCTCCACCGCTTCATTAATAACCACGCTAGTGGGGGTTTGCGGTTGAAATAGCAGCTCAAAGACGGCCATGCGCAAGATCGCCAAATCCACTTTGGACATGCGATCCAGAGACCAGTTGGTGGAAAACTCATCGATAATCTGGTCAAGCTGCTCACGATGGGCCGCGACACCGCACACCAGTTCCTCGGTAAAATTACGAATATCCTGCTTAATCGGCAACTTTACCTCATCAAGAGGCTCGCCCAGAATATCGTTACAAAAACGAAAACTGCTCCAAAAGGTCTCCAACACCTGATCCAAAGGATACTCACCCTCAAACAGACTAAAGAGTAATTTTACGGCCAATTCGCGGCCTTGACGTCGGGAACCGTTCTGCATAGTAATCAAAGCACCCGAAACAGGTTGATCATCTCGATCACGACCATAGCTGCTTCAGCGCCCTTGTTGCCAGCCTTACTGCCAGCCCGTTCGATAGCCTGCTCGATGGTGTCGGTGGTGATGACACCAAAGGCAATGGGAATCTCCGTATCGAGGCTCACCGAAGCGACCCCTTTTGAAACCTCCGAACAAACATAATCGAAATGGGGGGTGGCTCCTCGAATCACCGCGCCGAGGCAGATCACACCGTCGTAACGCCCGGAGGTCGCCAGTTTTTTAGCCATCAGAGGAATCTCAAAGGCGCCGGGAACCCGAACCACATCAATGTCTCCGTCATCGGCATTATGACGCACCAGAACATCCGTGGCACCTTCAAGCAGGCGCTCGCAAATGAAACTGTTAAAACGGCTGACCACGATGCCAACCTTAAAGCCCTTGGCGTCGAGCTTGCCTTCGATAATTCTGGCCATGGTATTCTCCCTCTTTCTATAGCGATCTCTTTGTTATCCGGATGGCGGCAGCGATGGACAATCAGCATTACCCGTATACGGTCCTTTGCACAAGAATTTAACTTGTACAAGGCGATAGACTCTGACCGACGTTGCAAATTGTCCGCAGCTAGAGATTCTCCAGCAGGTGCCCCATTTTTTCCCGTTTGGTTTTAAGATAGCGAATATTTTCACAGGTCGGCGATATCTCGATCGGTACTCTTTCGACCACCTTAAGACCGTAGCCTTCAAGCCCCACGATCTTTTTAGGATTATTGGTCATCAATCGAATCTGCCGCACGCCAAGATCCAGCAAGATCTGTGCACCGATACCGTAGTCCCGAAGATCGGCCTGAAAACCGAGAGCGACATTAGCTTCTACCGTATCTTGGCCTTCGTCCTGCAGAGCGTAGGCTTTAAGTTTGTTAATCAGACCGATACCGCGACCTTCCTGACGCATGTAAACGATTACCCCACAGCCGTCATCAGAGATTTGGCACATGGCAGAATGTAATTGATCACCGCAATCACAGCGCAGCGAACCGAACACATCACCGGTCAGGCATTCAGAATGAACTCGAACCAGTACCGGTTTATCAGGGTCAATGGTGCCCTTGACCAAGGCCAGATGCTGTAAATCGTCGACCTCATTCTCATAAGCAATCGCCTGAAAATCACCGCCGTAGGGGGTAGGAATAATGGTATCGGTAGCCCGATGCACCAGCAGCTCCTTTCGCATGCGATAGCTGACCAGATCGGCCACGGTGACGACCTTCAGGTCGTGCTGTTTGGCAAACTTTTTCAGTTGAGGCATGCGGGCCATGCTGCCATCATCGTTCATGATCTCGCAGATGACGCCGGCCGGCTTAAGCCCCGCCAGTCGCGCCAAATCAACAGAACCTTCGGTCTGACCGGCACGGACCAGCACCCCACCCTTTTTGGCCCGCAAAGGAAACACATGGCCGGGACGGGCCAGATCCTTAGCCTGGGATTCATCGGCGAGGGCCACCTGAATAGTGGTCGCCCGATCCTTAGCAGAGATACCCGTCGATACACCGCGGCGGGCTTCAATGGATACGGTAAAGGCGGTACCGAAGGAGGAAGTGTTTTCCTGGACCATGAGGGGCAGATCAAGTTCATCGGCCCTTTCTTCGGTGAGAGACAGGCAGATCAGGCCACGCCCTTCTCTGGCCATAAAATTCACCGCTTCCGGCGTTACCAGTTCAGCGGCCATAGCCAGATCGCCTTCATTTTCGCGATCTTCGTCATCAACCAGAATAACCATTTTGCCCTGGCGAATATCTTCCAGGGCCGCTTCAATATTATGAATCGGCATGATATTGTTATCTCCCTTTCGAAGGGCGTAATATGTCACAGAAAGCCGTTTTTGGCAAGCATATCGAGGCTTACAGCCCCCTCTTCACCTCGCTCGGACGCCGGTCGCATAAGACGCTCCACGTATTTGCCAAGCAGGTCCGTTTCGATATTGACGGTCGAGCCGACCCGCCGCTCCTGCAAGGTGGTCCTTGCCAGGGAATGGGGGATGACTGCCACGCTAAAACCCTGACTATTGACGCTGTTTACCGTCAGGCTGATTCCATCGATAGCCACCGAGCCCTTTTCCACCAAGTAGCGCTGCAACGGAGCGCCAACCTCGATGGTAAAACGTATGGCGTTTCGATCCTGATAACGCTCGGCAACCACCCCTAGTCCGTCCACATGACCACTAACCAGATGACCGCCCAACCGATCAGACAGGCGCAGAGCCCGCTCCAGGTTTACCCGCTGGCCAGGTCGCAGATCACCAAGAACCGTGCAAGAGAGGCTCTCTGCCGAGACATCGGCGCTGAACTGTCCGCTGCCAAAGGTCACCACCGTAAGACACACACCGTTAACGGCGATACTGTCGCCAAGGGCGATCTCCTCCATGGGCAGGCCCGTCGCGATGGTAATGCGTCCACTACCTCCCCCGGTCTGCAGGAAACGAACGGTACCGAGATCTTCAATCAGGCCGGT
>CAZKQY010000502.1:0-7887 GCA_964555005.1 uncultured Syntrophotalea sp.
GCTGGCGGTAAATGTCGTGGTCAGCGCGCCGGCCTGCAGGGCTCCGTGCACCGCGCCGGCCGCACCGGCTTCCGATTGCATCTCAGTGACCAGAGGTACCGTGCCCCAGATGTTTTTTTCGCCCTGTGCACTTTTGATATCCGAGATTTCTCCCATGTTGGACGAGGGAGTGATGGGATAGATGGCTATGACCTCGTTGGTGGCATGGGCCACATGCGCTGCGGCAGTATTACCGTCGATGGTAACCATTTGTCGCGTCATGGGTGTTTATCTCCTAGGTTGAGCTTCCGATGGGTAATGAGAAAAATACTTTCTTCGGACTTGGGAGCAGGCCTTCGGTGGAGGACAGCCCGCTAGAAAATTTTCAAGGGATCGGTCATGTTTCTTGACAATGGTGTTAGTTATATGTATTTATTGCGAAAAATAATTCGTAAGTTCTTTTTCGCAAATTACTGAAAATTGATATGGTAAGTCAAGAAATGTTTTTAACTTGTTCCACGAAAAATGGCGTGTTGCTGCCAGTAATTTACAGCGGTGAAAATGGTTGCCACACCCGGTCTAGCCAAAAGACAGGGGACGGGGTCACTTAGGAGATGCTGTTGTGGAATCATCAAAAAAGATGAATAAAGAAGGATGCTCTTTAGGGTAAGCTGGAAGGTAGTTGTGTTGTGCTTTGATGCGAGGTGAGCAAGAGGGCCGCTGTAGAATGAGATCTTGGCAGCTATGGTTCGCCATCGGAAGGGTATGCCTGCCTGCTCAATGGGAGCCTTATGTAGGGGGTAAGATGAATTTAGTAGGAGGTGGTTTTGAATACTTCAGATTCAGGAAACGGCGGAACCTTTTCTAACGAAGGGCAAAGCAAGCAGTGGACCTTTTTGAATAACCATGCCCATGTTCTTTTGTGCTTGGTTCGTAATCCTGAAATGGTGATGCGGGAAGTTGCCCGAAGCGTCGGCATTACTGAGCGCGCCACACAAAAAATCATTAAAGACTTAGTGGAAAGCCGAGCCCTTGAACGTTTTCGGGTGGGGCGCTGCAACAGTTATCGAATAAATCTGGATTATCCGCTACGGCATCCCCTCGAAAGCCAGCACACTGTCGGTGAGTTGTTGTCCTTGCTTCTGACCGAAGAAGAACTGGCTCGTGCCAGAGCGTCTGAATCAGGGTGACTTATAACCTACTCCGATTCAATGTGATTTTTTGAGCTTGGCTAACGGAACACTATCCAAAACAAAGGCAGCCTCTACGCGATAGCATAAATGCTGCCGTAAACCGTCCAGCGGATCTGAAAGTTAAAGACGGTTATTAGACTTATGAACATGCGAGGCACAGATGGCTGAGACAAAAAAAAAGAACGGTTGAAAAAGGAATTAAGACTGCTGGACGTCTATGCCATTGCTACCGGAGCGACCTTGAGTGCAGGATTTTTCTTGCTGCCCGGGATTGCTGCCGCCGAGGCAGGTCCGGCGCTGGTCTTGGCCTATATGTTGGCTGCTATCCCGCTAATTCCGGCCATGTTCAGTATTATCGAGTTGGCTACGGCCATGCCCCGGGCTGGCGGGGTCTATTATTTTCTCGACCGTGCCCTCGGGCCGTTTCTTGGCACCATAGGCGGAATCGGGACATGGCTGGCTTTGATTCTGAAGGTAGCTTTTGCCTTGGTCGGCATGGGGGCTTATATCTCGTTGTTCCTTCCCAATCTGCCGATAGGACCGGTCGCCGTGGCGATTGCCATTCTCCTCGGCATCGTTAATCTGGTGGGGGCGAAAAAAAGCGGCGGTTTGCAGGTTTTCTTGGTTTTTGGTTTACTGGCCAGCCTGGCAATCTTTTTGGCCGGTGGTGCTGTAGAGTTTCAACCGGCCCATTTTGAGGATTTCTTTGCAGCAGGGATCGACTCTATCGTCGCGACTGCTGGGATGGTGTACATCAGTTATGTTGGCGTTACCAAGGTGGCCAGCCTTGCGGAAGAGGTGAAGGATCCGGAACGAAATTTGCCCAAGGGGGTTATTCTGGCCCTTGCGACCTCGATTCTGATTTATCTCTTCGGCACTTTGGTCATCGTCGGTTTGGTCCCCATGGATGAATTACAGGGGAATTTAACGCCGGTCGCCACCGCCGCCGAATATGCGTTGGGTCGCTATGGCGTGATCCTGCTCTCCCTGGCGGCGATGCTGGCTTTTGTCTCTGTCGCCAATGCTGGCCTGATGAGCGCGTCGCGCTATCCTCTGGCGATGAGCCGTGACCATCTGGTTCCCCGGGTTTTTAGTAAATTGGGGAAATTCGGCACCCCCTTCTATTCCATCCTGGTGACCCTTGCGACAATTATCCTGATCGTAATTCTGTTTGATCCCATGCGCATCGCCAAACTGGCCAGCTCCTTTCAGTTGCTCATATTCGCTTTGGTCTGCTTAGCCGTCATCGTGATGCGCGAGAGCCGCATTCAATCCTACGACCCCGGATACAAATCTCCCTTTTACCCCTGGATGCAGATCGCGGGAATTATTTCACCCTTCGTTCTGATCTTCGAAATGGGGGCCATATCGATCATTTTTTCGACCGGACTGATCGTTGTTTCATCCCTCTGGTACTTTTACTATGCCCGTAACCGTGTCGGGAGAAGAGGCGCGATTTATCACGTGTTCGAGAGATTGGGACGGCAAAGGCATCACGATCTTGATACAGAATTACGCGGAATATTAAAGGAAAAAGGGTTGCGCAAGGAAGATCCTTTCGCTGAAATCGTGTCACGGAGTCTGGTGTTCGACCTGGATAGCGAAACCTCCTTCGAGGGGGCCGTCAAGCTGATCGCGGACAAGCTCCGATCCAGGGTTCATTTGACGGCTGATCAAATCAGGACGCAAATCATGGAAGGCACCAGGCTCGGCGCAACGCCAGTTACTCACGGTGTGGCCCTGCCCCATTTCCGGACTGGTCGAATTGAACAGGCGGAGATGGTTTTGGTCCGAGCCCGGAAGGGCATTTATATGACCACATATGACCCTCTGACTCACGAGGAAGAGGGTGAGGTGAGGGTTCAGGCCATCTTTTTTTTGGTCAGTCCTGAAAATAATCCGACCCGCCATCTGAGAATACTGGCCCAGATCGCTGAATGGGTGGATGAGGAAAGTTTTGCCGTGAAATGGAACGAAGCCCGGGATGAACATGACCTGAGGGAATGCCTGCTGCATGATGACCGTTTCTTGACCTTGCATGTTCACGCCCATTTGCCAACCGGAGGTATGGTTAACGAACCGTTACGTGCTGCCGGTATCCCAAAGGGCTGCCTGGTGGCCATACTGTTTCGGCAGGGGCAGTCCATTGTGCCGAACGGCAGCACGGTTTTGGAAGAAGGGGACCGGTTAACGATTATAGGGGAAGAGATGGGGCTGGCCGAATTGCGGGCCCTTTATTGGAAAGAGGAGTGACGATCCCTGTAGCCAATGGAAGGGAAATAGGGGCTCTTCCCGTATTTTCGATAAATCACCACTCATCAAGAATGAAAAGCCCGTCAGGCGAACTTGGCGGGTTTTTCTCATATCGCAGTGATTGCAGCAAGACAGTGAGCTAACAACGGTTTTCCTCCTGGCTGAAATCTGGAACTGGGGATAACGCTTGAGAGAGGGGAGTTTGTGGTGGTAGGTGAGGCATGACTTATATATATGTCAAAAATAGGAGATAATTTTCCCCCAATCGGTGCCATGTAACCACAAAACTTGGCACCAAATTACCGCTAACGGCAAAACATTACAAAAAAATCCATCGCTGAACCATGATCAATATGAAATTTTGAAAGTACTTATTATATTGTCTTTTGGTTTGATGTTCTTTTTTGTGTTTGGCAGCCAGGTGCTATTGCTATCAAGCCAATATTATTGATATAAGGATTAATGTATAATTAAATCTGCGGTCAGCAGTTACCGGTCTTGGATGGCCTGCAATTCGTAAAGGAGCGGTTGTGGCGAAGGAACAGAAAAGAAACAACTATCGGCCGGTGTTGATCAAGGCGTTTCTGCTTTTGTTGTTACTTGCCGCTCTGTTTATTGCGTTACGCTACCTGGGGATTCAGGATCTGCTGCGGGCTGCTCTGAGCTGGGTGGCCGGATTGGGCGCGTGGGGCATGGCGGCCTTTGTGTTGCTCTATGTTCTGGCGACGGTGCTGTTTCTGCCCGGTTCTATTCTGACCCTAGGGGCCGGGGCACTGTTCGGAGTAGTCAAGGGCTCGATCATCGTTTCGCTGGCGGCAACCTTAGGTGCTACCGCAGCGTTTTTGGTCGGCCGCTACCTGGCTCGCGGATGGGTTGCAAAGCGTATCGCCGGCAACTCAAAGTTTCAGGCTGTCGATCAGGCGGTGGCACGGGAGGGCTGGAAGATCGTTGGTTTAACCCGCTTGTCCCCGGTGTTTCCCTTTAATTTGCTTAATTACGCCTTTGGCCTGACCAGCGTTTCTTTGCGCGATTACTTCCTGGCCACCTGGATCGGCATGATTCCGGGAGGGGTGCTCTACGTTTATCTCGGTTCCCTGGCCGGCGATCTGGCCTTGCTCGGTGTCGAAGAGCGTGCTCGCTCTTCTTTTGAATGGGGTCTTTACCTGTTCGGTCTGGTGGCCACGGTTGCGGTGACCATTTACGTGACCCGCCTGGCGCGCGCCGCTCTGGCCAAGAAAGTCTGAACAAGGCAAACAGAACCGAACCGATTTTACCGCCCCTTCGTTTCGCTTACTCAAGGACGCAGAGAACACCGAGAGAGGACTCTGCGGTTAAGCCTTTTTCTGTATTCAAATTCTCCGGTTGCGTGCAGTGTGACCGGTACAATGAATATCACGGATTAATTATGACGTTTGACCCGCAAGCCTGGCAGCGCTTCGAAGAGAGTGGTGTCCCCATCTATGTGCGTGCCGATAGGCCGAGCTGGTTTGTGCCCAACCGGGCAGGTGATGCCTTATTGCAACAACTTAAAGGGTATCCTGTCGCCAGCGATAATCCAGCGACCAAGCGGTTTTTGCAACGACTTCCTGCAGATTCGAGCCAGGCTTACTCCGGTCGGGTCGCTCTTTTGGGGACGCCGCAGCTGCGGGAACTCTGGTTTCACCTGACCAACGACTGCAATCTGAGTTGTCGGCACTGCATGTTTGCTTCGGCACCCGGCGACAAAGCGCAGCTGGCCGCTGATGTGGTGTATGACCTGGCGACTCAGGCCCTTGATGAGGGTTGCCGTATCTTTGCTCTGACCGGTGGCGAACCTCTGGTACACCCCGATTTCAAGTCCATCGTTCGACAATTGTTGCAACCAGGCAATACCCATGTAGCGGTGCTGACCAATGGCCTTCTGCTGCGCCGGTATCTGGAAGACACCAGCTGGGATTTTAACAGGCTTCATTTTCAGATCAGCTTGGATGGATTGCAAGCTGCCCATGACCGGCTTCGTGGTCACGAGGCTTTTTCTCGGTTGAGAGAAGAACTTGTCTGGCTCAAAGAGCGGCAGATTCCATTTACCCTCTCCATGTGTGTTACGGCCGACAACCTGGCAGATATGCCCGGGGTGGTTGATTTTGCAGCTGAAGTCGGTGCGGGTAATGTGCACTTTATGTGGTATTTCATACGGGGCAGGGGAGGAGCTGAAGGCTTTGCCCGGCCCAAGGACATTTTCCCTCAGTTAATTCGGGCTGGTGCACGGGCTGAGGCGCAAGGTGTGGTTATCGATAATTTTACCGCTTTGCGCAGTCAGGTTTTCGCTCCTTCCGGCACCGTTCATGACGGTAGCGGTAGCGGTTGGGAAGCTGCGGCGATAGGGGCTGATGGCCGATTATATCCCTCGGCGGCACTGGTTGGTGTAGCTGAATTGGCCACCGTTCTTGAATCGGATTTAGCGGCGGCGTGGCAAGACAGTCCGGTGTTACAGAGGATTCGTCAGGCTACGGCCGCAGGATTGGATTCGCCCTGGCGCCTGTTGCTTGGCGGCGGTGACCTGGATCATAGCTATTTGTCAGCCTCTTCCTTTATCGGTGACGATCCCTATAGCCCGTTACATGAATTGTTGGCTTGTTGGCAGATTGTTCGCGAAGCTCTGCCGCAGAGTGACGAGGGGCCACCGCGACTGCGGTTGAAGATGGGGGATGTGCTGGAGAGTTGCGGGGCTCACGGGGCGGTGGCTCTGGTGCACTCTAACTGCTTGTTGTCTTTAGCTCACACTGACAGCCGGACCGTCGTGCAGGAGTTTTATCGCGATGCAGCCGAGGAAACCAAGGAGGATATTCTAAATCCGGTCTGCTACGAGCCGGCGTTTATCGAGCATATTCCCGCAAAATATCGTTTTCGCGGTTACGGTTGTGGCAGCCCGGTGCTTGACGCTGCGCTGCAGGCCGGTGAAAGGGTGGTCGATCTCGGTTGCGGCCGCGGAGTGGAATGTTTTATCGCGGCTCGGCAAGTCGGTCCGCAAGGCCGGGCCATTGGCATTGATATGCTCGATAATATGCTGGCACTGGCGGGGCAGGGGGCCACTGCTGTCAAGGAGCGGCTCGGCTATAAGAATCTGGAATTTCACAAAGGTTATCTTGAGAGTCTGCCCCTTGGTGACTCGATGGCCGATGTGGTGTTGTCTAACTGCGTGATGAACCTGTCATCTCATAAACGTCGGGCTTTTGCCGAGATTCACCGCGTCTTGAAAGCGGGCGGCAGGTTGGTGATTTCAGACGTCGTCTGCGAGCAGGAACCGTCGGCGGCCCTGCGTAATGATGAACTGTTGCGCGGAGAGTGTATCGCCGGGGCTTTAACCCAAAAAGATCTGGTGGGTATTCTTGAAGAGACCGGGTTTGTCGCCCTTCGTTTCATTAAGCGTTTTCCCTACCGGGTGGTGCAGGGGCATCCCTTCTTTTCCCTGACTTATGAAGCCTTTAAACCGAATCCGGTCGATGGGGTGTCGGTTATCTATCGCGGACCTTTCGCGACGGTTATTACGGCTGACGGGCAGCAACTGTTTCCGGGTCAGGTGGCAATCCTTGACCGGCAACTTGCCGCCCTGGCTGGCGACAGCCTTTTTCAACTCGATGGGCAAGGTGTGGTGACTAACCTTGATATGGGGGAGTCCTGTTGCGTTCTGCCGGCCAAGCCGAAAGCAGCAACCGGCACAGGGTTGGTTAACGAGCGGTTCGCTGCCGGTTGCATGGTCTGCGGTGCAGAGCTTCATTATCTAGAAAGGGAAGAATCGCGGTATTGCAGTTATTGTCAGCAACAGCTACCGGCTAACGCCGTTTGCGAGCAAGGCCATTTTGTTTGTGATAATTGCCATTCGGTGGACGCTTTGCAGGTGATTGAGCGTTTGGCGCTGGCCACTACAGAGACCGACCTGTTGAACCTTTTTGAAAAGATCCGTAGCCATCCGTCTATTCCTGCTAACGGTCCCGAATATCATGCCTTGGTGCCGGCGGTCATTTTGGCAACTTATCGCAATAGCGGTGGTCAACTGGCTGATGAGGATCTGCTTGCCGGGTTGCAGCGTGGATCCCAGGTGGCTGGCGGTAGCTGTGCCTTCTGGGGGGTCTGTGGGGCCGCTGCCGGGGTTGGTATTGCCTTTAGTCTAATTCTTAAGGCCAATTCCCTCGATGGACCGGCTCGGCAGGCGGTGCAGCATGCCAGTCAGCAGGTTTTGGCGGAGATCAGTGCTTTGCCATTTGCTCGGTGTTGTCGACGGGACTGTTGGTTGGCTTTGCGCCAGGCCGCCAAGCTCTCCGCCACATTGTTGCCGTTGGTCTTGAAGGCCGAAGGGGTATTTGTTTGCAACCAGACAGGGATTAACCGGGAATGCGCCGGTGCCCTCTGCCCCTGGTTTCCTGTTCTTTAATAGGCATAAAAAAGGCCCGCCCTCCGGCGGGCCTTTTTTTGCGCCTATTGC
>CAZKQY010000503.1:0-5153 GCA_964555005.1 uncultured Syntrophotalea sp.
GGTCGGCTACGGCTCCCAGGGGCCCGCTACCGATGATCAGCAGACGTCCCCCCTGGTTGAATGTTGCCACCACTCTTTCGGCAAAGCTGGCTAAGTGACCGGCCTGCATGAGAAAGGTCTCTTCCAGAATTCGGGTATGATCCCTCAGGGATAGGGCGACGCGTTCCTGCAACATGTTAGACAACCTCTTGGAAAGATTTGTGAAAATGATAGGGGCCGGTGAGCTCTCTGTCAAGCTCTGGTTGCTGCGCGGTGGCGAATAAAATCTTGCTTTTTACTCATGGTGTTCTATGATAACCTGCAAAAAGGTACGCAGTGAATAGAACAAAGTCTAATATAAATTCAAAAGGAGAAAAATTCATGGCCAGTGATAGAGTTATCCATCTTTCTGATGCTGATTTTGAGAACGAAGTAATTAAAGCCGATATGCCCGTGCTGGTTGATTTTTGGGCTTCCTGGTGCGCACCTTGTAAGGCGATTGCGCCGTTGATCGACGAATTAGCTGAAGCCTTTGATGGTAAGGTTAAGGTATGTAAGGTCAATGTCGACGAGAATCCTGCCACCCCCGGTCAGTATGGAGTGCGCGGCATTCCGACCCTGATTCTGTTCAAGGGTGGTGAAGTGGTCGATCAAGTAGTTGGTGCAGTACCCAAGAGTCAGCTCGAAAGTTTGCTGAACAGTGCCCTGTAATAATAAGCGGTATATAACTCATAAAAAAGAGGGTCTGCTCACAAGGGCAGGCCCTCTTTTTTATGCATGACTTTACAGCAAAAGCTTCTTCAGCAGTGCTCTGGCTTTAGTCCTGGGCGGTTTTTGCGTCTCGCAACATGCGGAAGATCTCTCGAAAGGCGCGCTTGTTGGTACTGTTTTGCACCGAATCGGCTAATCGCAGAATTTTGGCGGTGTCGATGTCAGGCAGGGTGCCTTTGATCTCGGCCAAGGTTTCGGTGCTACGGGTCGGACCGCAGAGTGGCGGGTCCGCTTTTTTCATTGAAGGGGCCAGCCCATGCGTTTCACAGGGTGCGGTTGCCTAAGGCACATGAGGTTTTTCGGGACTGAAATAATTGGCTTTCTTATGGGCCTTGGCTACCTTTAAAAAACCGACGAGCCCCATGACTTGCCAGGAAAAAAACGACGGAACCGTTGAATTCAAAGGAATTGAATAACGGATCCGTCGCTCCTGAATCGAATTATCAAAAAGAATAACTTAGTTCAGCGCGAAGGAACGCCGCCGTATGATCCTGTTGATCATCCGTATAATAATTTCCCGGTTCCAGGAATTCGAACAAAAGATGTCCTGAAAGCTTATCTTTCGGGGTAAACAGTTTTTCTTTGAGGGTAAAACTGTTTTTGCAGGTAATAAGCAAACCGCGCTCATTGCCTCCGCCGGCACCGTTGTCTTCAGGAGCCCACATATATCCGAGCAGGAGGTCAATCTTTAATTTTTTAAGCGGTGAAATGGAAAAGTCGATATAAGGCATGTTTAAGTTGGACCAGCGGCCTGCACCGTCAGTGTCAAATGCATAGACATATAATTCGCTGTACTGGGGCCACCGAGCCCAGAGGGGATTCCAGCCCTCATCCTTGGAGGTTTCGGGATCGTCGCCCGAAAGATAATACCAGCCTAGACCGATGCGTGCCTTTTGCGCGGCAAGGGGTTCTATGGACAAAACCGCCTTGGCATCGATCATAAACGCAGAGATGTCATTACCAAACTGATAGGCAACCTCCAGGTTGCCCTTTAGGTGAGAGGTGAAGGTCGGCATCAAGCGGGTGCCAACGGTATGGCGGTCATTGTTGTTAAGAAATGAAACATCTTGTTCATGGGTCTTGACAAGATAGTACGCCTCCAGGGGAAGATTTTCGATGGATTTGTTTTTAACATAAACACCGCCCCCCGATTCCGTGCCGTCATAAGCGTTTCCGCCGCTAAAACCGACAATGTCGCGGTCTTCGGAATGCATGGCTAGCGGATCCTGTGCATTGGTATTTATCAGTAAAAAATCGACAGTTGTGTCGGTGAAACCGGAATAAGTCAATTTCACGGCATCAAAGTAAATTGTTCTGGAGCCATCCTTTGGTGTGCCGTCAAGAATCAGTTTTCCGGTCCCATATATCAGGTCCTGACGCCCGAAGCGCAGGGTCCAGTCGTTCATTTTCCAGTCAAAAAACAGGTTGTCGATGACAATCTCGTCTAACGAGTTCCAGGAGTTGTTTTCGCTTGGCTCCAGATAGGTACGGAATTCATTTACGAGGCGGGCTTTCACCATGAAGTCTTCGCTGCTGTGGTATTCCCCCCAGAGGCGGGTCCGATAACGCTGGAAATGATTCACGCCGCCACGCGCTTCAATGCCGACGGTGTAAGGGATATTGTCAAAATAGACTTCACGAAGCCGGATGTCGCCCCCGAACAAAAATTTTGGATTTTCAGGCGCGGCAAGTGCGCCGACCGGCAAAGCCATTATGACCATCAAGAGCGCGAGAAGAGCAATTTGTAGTTTGAATTTTATTACAACACCATTCCTTTGATAGATTTTTTGGCGTTACTCACACCAGACATAAAGTTATTGGCAGGGGTGGAGTACTTGAAACATTTTTAAGAACCCCTGCTCCGTATAAAAAAGCGTGAAAGCCGACTTGAAAAACAAACATAATCAGCTGAAAGAAAAAGTCTCTTTCAAAGGGTCCTCAGAAGGAGGTAAGTAAACCAGCGGATGCGACCAGGCAGCCCGCTGGTTTATCTGCTGACATTGACGATTAAATGATTTCGAATGCCTGTTATGCCGCTCAAAAGCATTAGGCTTAGAACAATGTTATATATTAAGCTCAAGTTCCTGTCCATAACGGATTGTTGCCAGGGATACATCCCGCGAAAATTTCCCAAGGGGTTTTTGAAGAGCTTACAGCGAGGAGCCCTATAGCAGTTCCTTGGAGCGCAGGACTATAAAGTAGAAAGCGGTCCTGTTTATAAAAGCAGAACCGTTTTCTAATGATTAATGGTGCTCCTGATTTGCTTGCCTACTCTTTTTGTGTCTGCTGGGCATCTCGCAACATGCGAAAAATTTCTCGATAGGCCCGTTTGTCGGCTGAGTTCTGCACGGACTTGGCCAGGCGGTGAATTTTAGCCGCATCGATATCGGGCAGAGTTTTCACTATTTCCGCCAGGGAATCTGCCTGGCGGACTGGGTCGCATAGTCCCTCGCGTAACTCTTCCAGGTGATGGAATCCCTCGGTGCTCTGGCGGTGCCCTTGTTCAATTCCGGCTATGAATGTCTCGATCTGTTCGCGGTTTTCGTCGTCTTCCCGCAACAGCCCTGCCAAGTGCTTGAGCTGCCGTTTACGGGCGCCGTGGGTCTTGATGGCGCGAGCCTGCTCCAGTTCCTTGGCGAGCAGCTCGCTTATTGGCAGGCGGCGGTAATCGGCTTCGGCCATGGTGATCAGAGTTTCGGCCAGTTCTTCTATGGCCTTGGCGGCGCGTTTTTTGGCGCTGCGGCTGGGCGGTCGTGGGTCAATAAAATCATCGTTCATTAAAAAACCTTGTTGCTGTCGAGTAAAAAGGTGACCGGACCGTCATTGGTCAGGGTCACTTGCATCATAGCCTGAAATCGCCCGGTGGCGACAGTCAGGCCCCGTTGGCGTAGCAGTGTTACATAGTGTTGGTAGAGGCGATTGGCCTCTTCAGGTGGCGCAGCCCGGGAAAATCCAGGTCGTCGACCCTTGCGGCAGTCGGCGGCCAAAGTGAACTGGGAGACGACCAGTACCTCGCCGCCGATATCCTCGACGGACAGGTTCATCTTGCCCTCGTCATCCTCAAACAGGCGCAGCTCAGCGGTCTTTTTTGCCAGTAGTTCGGCATCCCCCGTTGCGTCTTCCTGCTCGACACCCAGCAGTATCAGCAAGCCTTGTGAGATGGCACCGACGGTTTCGTCGGCTATCTCCACTCGCGCCTGGGAAACCCGTTGCAATACTGCCCTCACGTCTGTTTCTCGGCCATTTTGCGCAACAGGGCGAGGCTGGCAATGTGGTGGCAATTGTTTTCGCCGGGGGCGGTTTCGAGTAATTTTGGCACTTTTGTAAAGCGTTCATCAACCATCACCGCGGCAAAGGCTTCCAGGGCGACGGCCCCCTGGCCGATCTGGGCATGGCGGTCGACTCGGGAACCCCGCTCTTTCATGGAATCGTTGAGATGAAAGGCCGCGATATGTTTGCTGCCGACCAGGCGGTCGAATTCCGCCATGGTGGCTTGGTAGCCTTCCGCTGAGGTCAGATCGTAGCCTGCGGCCAGGGCGTGGCAGGTGTCGAAGCAGACGCCGAAGCGCCCTTCGGGAACCCGTTCCATGATCTTGGCCAGATGTTCGAAGCGATAGCCCAGGTAACTGCCCTGGCCGGCGGTATTCTCCAGCAGGACGGTGACCTGGTCCGGCGCTGCGGCGAAGATGCTGCGCAGAGCTTCGGCGATGCGCAGCAGGCCGACATCTTCGCCGGTCCCCAGGTGGGCGCCGGGGTGCATGACCAGTCCGGGAATGCCGAGAGCGGCGCAGCGCTCCATCTCGTCGATGAAGGCGCCTATGGAACGGTTTTGTTTGTCACTATCAGCGACAGCCAAGTTAATCAAATAGCTGTCATGGGCGGTGACCGAGGCGACCTGACTTTTTTCCCAGGCGGTGGCAAAGGCCTCGATTTCTGTGGCCGGCAGCGGTTTAGACCGCCATTGGCTGGCATTCTTGGTAAAGATCTGCATCGCGGTGCAGCCAAGTTCTTCGGCACGGGCAAAGGCCTGGCTGACGCCGCCGGCGATGGACAGGTGGGCTCCGAGTAAAAGCATCAGGCTGCGCTCCAGAAGGTCATGGCCTCGGGCATTTGAGCGGCGTGGTCGATCTGCACATCGACATATTCTGCCCTGTCTCGCGGGCCGACCAGTACGGTGCCCATGCCGAGTTGTTTGGCGGTCAGCAGGTTTTCCGGAGTGTCTTCGACCATGATGCAATCACCGGCCTCGGCGCCCAGGTGCTTGAGGACCGCCCGGTAAGGATCGGGGTAGGGTTTGGGCTGATAATCGGCGATGCGAATATCGTAGATCTCTTCGAACAGGTCGCTTAAGCCCAAGGCCTGCAACACCCGCTCGCTGTGGCAGACGGAGCTGTTGGTGAACA
>CAZKQY010000504.1:0-6633 GCA_964555005.1 uncultured Syntrophotalea sp.
TCTTGCCACAAGTCACGCACGGAGCAAAGCGAAAAATACGGTAATATTCAATTATTTCGAGATGTTACATCGTTTGCAGGTTTTTGCAAACCCATCAAAATTATTTTCTCAGCAAAGGAGATCATCCATGTTCTGTCATCAATGCGAGCAAACAGCCAACGGTACCGGGTGTAACAAGTCAGGGGTTTGCGGTAAGCAGCCCAATGTGGCAGCGCTGCAAGATAACTTGCTGCACGGTTTGCAAGGGCTCGGGTTTTTTTCCAGCAAGGCGCGTAAACTCGGCGCGACCGATCCCGTTATCGACGGGTTTTTGATTGAGGGCCTGTTTGCCACGGTTACCAACGTCGACTTCGATGCCGCCCGTCTTGCCAATATCATTAGTCAATGCGCCAAACTTAAAAGTAAGGCTCAGAGTCTCTACGCAGATGCATTTTTCAAGGTTAACGGCATCAAGGCGCCCACTTTTGAAAAAGGTGCCCCGGCCTGGACTCCGGCCGCTGACCTGGTAACTCAGGGTGAGCAGTTTGGAATCACTGATCTGCACAGCGATGTCGACGTCCGCTCGGTGGTCGAAATTCTTATTTACGGCCTCAAGGGTATGGCAGCCTATGCTGACCACGCCCGCATCCTCGGCAAGACCGATCCCGAGGTGACGGCATTTATCGAAGAAGCCCTGGCCGCCACCTGCGATTCCGAACTCGGACTGATGGATTTCGTCAATCTGAGTATGGAGTGCGGCAAGCACAACCTGACGGTGATGGGCCTGCTCAATGAAGGCCATGTGGAAAATTACGGCCATCCGGTGCCGACCCCGGTTAATACCGGTACCAAGGCAGGTAAGGGGATCCTGGTCTCCGGCCACGACCTGAAAATGCTCGAAGAACTGCTCAAACAGTCTGAAGGCAAGGGTATTAATGTCTATACTCATGGCGAGATGCTACCCGCCCACGGTTATCCGGGTCTGAAGAAATACGCTCATCTGGCCGGCAATTTCGGCGGTGCCTGGCAGGACCAAGCCAAGGAATTGCCCCAATTCCCCGGTGCGATTATCTTCAATACCAACTGCATTCAGAAACCGGCCGACTCTTACAAGGACCGACTCTTCACCTGGGGCTGCACCGCTTGGCCCGACGTGACTCACATCGATGGTTTTGATTTCAGCGCGGTTATCGACAAGGCGCTGGCAAGTCCTGATGTGGCAGAAGCTCCGGGTAAGGAGATTCTGGTCGGCTTCGGTCATAATGCCGTGCTCGGCGTGGCCGATAAGGTCATTGAGGCGGTCAAGAGCGGGGCGATTAAGCATTTCTTCCTCATCGGCGGCTGCGACGGCGCCAAATCGGGCCGCAATTATTACACAGAGTTTGCCGAGAAGGTTCCTCAGGATTGCGTGATCCTGACCCTGGCCTGCGGTAAGTACCGTTTCAACAAGCTCGATTTTGGCGATATTGGCGGCATTCCCCGACTGCTCGATATCGGCCAATGTAACGATGCTTACAGCGCCATTCAGATCGCTGTGGCCCTGGCGGGTGCCTTTGAGGTCGGTGTAAACGACTTGCCCCTCTCGATGATCCTGTCCTGGTACGAGCAGAAGGCCGTGGTTATTCTTTTGACCCTGCTGCACCTCGGAATCAAGAACATTAAGCTCGGTCCTACATTACCGGCCTTTATCACCCCCAACGTTCTGAATTTTCTGGTGGAGAACTTCAACATCGCGCCTATCACCACCGCAGAGGAAGATCTTAAAGAAATTCTCGGCTGATAAGGATTAACAACAGCAAGACCTCCTTTTGCTATCGGGCGGCGATCCCCCGTCGCCGCCCATTTTTTTTGGAAACGAGGACTGTTAAAATCAATTCGTCAATTACGAAAGCGAGACCCGACATGAAACTGACTCATCTGAAAGATGCCGAGCTGGTTCCCATCAACATTGCCGCCCATAAGCTGTTCGGCTCGGATAGAACCGAGGTTATTCATCTTTGTTTCAAGCCGGGCGAGGTGCTGGAAAAACATCCCAATCCTTTTGATCTTATCTTTTATGTTCTGGAAGGCAAAGGCGTACTGGAAGTAGGGGAGGAGAGTGCCACCCTCGGTGCCGATTCCCTTATCGAGATTCCGGCGGATGAGATGCGCGGTTGGATCAATACCGGAAGCGTTGATCTGCGGGTTCTGGTGATCAAGGTGCTGTAGTTTTTCTTTATAGATGGAACAAAAAAGGGATGTTCGCGATTGGTGAGCATCCTTTTTCAGTTTAACAAAGGCCATCAAGGTTGACAAACCTTAGGCTAATGCCTACATTTGCCACAGTTTTGAGCAGCCAATTAATCAGCCCCAGGAGGACAAAGCAACCATGACCGAGCACAGCCAACCCGAAAAGGGCAATATCTCCATCCATACCGAGAACATCTTTCCCATTATCAAAAAGTGGCTTTACAGCGAAAAGGAGATCTTCCTGCGGGAGCTGGTTTCCAACGCCGTCGATGCTATTACCAAATTGCAGCATGTCAACCTGGTCGAAGGCCTGCAGCTGTCTGAGGACTATGTGGTCGACATCAGCATCGATAAAGATGCCGGCACCCTGACCATCAAGGACAACGGCATCGGCATGACCGCCGATGAGATCCGCAAGTATATCAATCAGGTGGCTTTCTCCTCGGCTGAGGAGTTCGTCCAAAAATTTAAGGGTCTTGAGGATAAGAACCAGATCATCGGTCACTTTGGCCTCGGTTTTTATTCTTCCTTCATGGTTGCCGACAAGGTCGAGATTCGCTCCCTGTCTTACCAGAAGGACGCTGCTGCCGCTCACTGGACCTGCGAAGGCAGCACCAGTTACGAAATGGAAGAGATCGACAAGCAGGACCGCGGCACCGAAGTCATTCTGCATCTTGAAGCCGATGAGAAGGAGTTTCTCGAGGAGACCAAGGTACGGGAAGTGATTAAGAAACACTGCAACTTCCTGCCCGTAACGATCAAACTGGCCGGCGAACAGGTCAACGACAGCGCGCCTTTGTGGAACCAGGCTGCCAATGAGACCACCGAAGAGCAGTATAAGGAGTTCTACAGCAAGCTCTACCCCATGGCCGACGAGCCCCTGTTCTGGATTCACCTCAACGTGGACTTCCCCTTTAACCTCAAGGGAATTCTCTACTTTCCACATCTAACCACTGAATTTGACGTGGCAAAGAGTCACATTAAGTTGTTCTGCAACCAGGTATTTGTGTCTGACAATTGCCCGGAGCTGATCCCCGAATTTCTCACTCCCTTGCAGGGCTGCCTTGACGCGCCCGATCTGCCACTCAACGTGTCCCGTTCTTATTTGCAGAACGAGCCTCAGGTACGCAAGATCCGTGAAGTCATCACCAGCCGGGTAGCAAGCAAACTCTGTGATCTGGCTCGCCAGGATCGTGAGGCCTTCAGCAAGATTTGGGAAGACATTCACACTTTCGTCAAGTACGGCATGCTGCGCGACGACAAGTTCTACGACAAGGTCAAGGACCAGGTTATTTTTCGCACCACCGACGACTGTAAATACACCACTCTCGATGAATACCTGGTGCGCGCCGCCGCCAAACACGACAAAAAGGTCTACTACGCCAACGACGAGGCGGCCCAGGCGACCTACCTCAAGCTGTTCAAGAGCCAGGGCATAGAGGTGCTGCTCCTCGACGCACTGATCGACAGCCATTTTATTCAATTTCTGGAAATGAAAAACAGCGATGTAAAATTCGAGCGGGTCGACTCCGATCTTACAGAAAATCTACTCGAAGAAGACCGCAAGATCGAACTGGCCGGCCCCGACGAGCAGAAGCTGCAGACCCAGCAGATCAAAGAGCTGTTTGAAGAGGCCCTTAAGTCGACAGGCCTGACTATTCGCGTTGAGAGCCTTAAGGACGACAGCGTCTCCGGCATGATCCTGCTGGCCGAACAGACCCGTCGCTTCAAAGAGATGACCCGTATGATGGGACAGGACGGCGAGATGCCTGACATGTTCGCCGAGCATACCCTGATGGTTAATCTCAAGAGTCCGGTGGTGCAGAACATCATCAAGCTGCAGGACGCCAAGCGAAAAGAGGATGCAAGTATGCTCGCCGAGCAGGTTTATGACCTGGCCATGCTCAGCCAGCGTTCCTTCGATAAAGAGCGCATGGAGACCTTTTTGGCCCGCAGCAACAAGATTCTGGAAAAGCTCGGCGGCATCGGCTGACCTGGAAATTTACAAAGTAGAAGGGAAGGGGTGAACCGCGGTTTGCCCCTTTTTTATTAACCGCACAACGCACACGCTGCTGATAGCAGGGCAAGGGGGAGTATTGCATTGACCTAGGATACTGTCGGACTTACCATGAGCCCACATTAGTTTCACGGCACAAGAAATATGGAAGGTATTTCGCATGACGATGTGGGGAAAAGTTAACTCGGATATCAGGATCGAGCCCATGCAAGCGCTATATGAGAAGCACAGAAAAAAATTTCAACCGCTATTACTTATTATGGCCTTTGCACTTGTGTTTTTAATCGGGTGGCTTCGCTTTTTGACAGGCCCGGAATATTCCTTTTCGTTTATATTCCTGCTGCTTATAATTATGGTCACTTGGATGGTCGGAAAATACTGGGGGATGCTGATATCGGTTGTGAGCGCCTTTTCCTGGCTTATGGCCGACCTGTTCATGATCGATCGCTTTTCAATTTCTTTCATCCCCCTGATCAATGAATTCTTCAGGCTCTTGGTCTTTTTGTTTGTTGTCTTGATGATCGCCCGGCACAAAAAAATCCTGATCGCTCAGAAGGAACTGGCCATGATGGACCCGTTGACGGGAGTAGCTAACCGACGGGCGTTTTTTCACTTGGCCAAAACAGAAATCGATCGATCGCGCAGATACAAAAACCCTTTTTCGGTAATATTCATCGACATCGACGATTTTAAGCAAATAAACGACCTTTGCGGGCATCAAACAGGCGACCGTCTGCTGATTGCGGTGGTTGAAACCATTAAACTCCATGTACGCGCCATCGATATCATCGCTCGATTCGGTGGAGACGAATTTGTTGTCCTGCTGGTTAATTCAGAAAAAAATTCCGCTGCCCTGGTTGCCCGAAAACTTCAAAAACAGCTCCTGGACATCATGCACAAAAACCAGTGGGGCGTAACCTTCAGTATCGGTGTGGCCACTTACCACTCAGCGCCCGATAGTGTCGACGAGGCCATCAAGGCCGCAGACGAATTGATGTATCACGTCAAGCACAATGGCAAAAACAATATCAGGCAGGCGGTGTTAAAAGCTTGAAACAAGAAACCAGAAACCAGGGTCAAGGACAAAGGCCCCGCTATTTGGTGGTACCTCTTTGTATAGGGGAGCCAATGATTCAGTGCCGATCAGGCGATTTTGCAGTCGGCTCCTAATAAGTCCGACAGCATCTTAGTGCCCTGTATCTCAAAGAACAAGCAAGATGCGATAGTTTATGGGTTACATGGTACTAGGTGACCGGATTTTCTTGGAAGTTGATTTAGGGTAAAGTCTCCATGCCCACCAAGATTAAACACGATTGCAAAGAACACGATCAACTGTCATTGAGCCTCCGTTCGAAGGACAGGGAAGGAATTGGCGATGGATTCAGTCAGTCAAGTAGAAAAGGTTGTCCGAGATTTCTGGGCAGTCGCTCCAAGTAACAGCCTTCATCTCGGAACCGGCGAGAAGGCTTGGGCAATGCCCCATGTCGCCATAGCACGGGGGGATGATCCCCTTTTTCTCCGCAACAAAGAGATGGTTGGTTCCTTCCTTTGGACGCCTGAAGAGGCTTATGCTCTTGCGTTTCCCGATGATCCGGCGCCTGCCTGCGAGTTGCGGGTCATCAGCTATGTGTTGCCGCAGACCCCCCAAACCCTTGCTGACCAGCGTCCTGAGCAGACCATGCCGACCGAACGCTGGGCACGTTCGCGGTTTCATGGCGAAGAGTTCAACTGTGACCTGCGCCTGCATTTGGCGGAGACCCTCACCAGGGCAGGGCATCCCTCGGTGGCGCCTGAGCGTTTAGCCAATTTTGGTGTCCAGCAGTCTGAACGATTTGGCTTGGCTTCAAACTGGTCGGAACGGCATGTTGCCTTCGTCGCCGGACATGGAACCTTCAGCCTCTCCGATGCACTGATCACGCGCTGGGGGCAGGCAGTGCGCTTGGGCTCAGTGGTGTCGCGCATCGATCTGCCGGCTACAGAGCGCGTTTACGGTGATGACCATCATGCCTGGTGCCTCTGGTACGCCAAGGGGACCTGTGGCGCCTGCGCCAAACGCTGTCCGGCTGACGCCATCACCACCGGCGAGGGGCACGACAAGCAGGCCTGTATGACTTATATCCTGAAGAAAACCGCGCCTCACGCCAGCAAAACCTACGGCACCGGAGCAACGCCCTGCGGTCTGTGCCAGGTCAAGATACCCTGCGAGAGACGAGTACCGCTGAATAAACCAACCTGCAAAATTGCCTGATCGGCCCATATTTACAACAATTTTCGCCAAATAGCCCTGCTATTCGCTCTTAACTTTGCGGCTTTGGTACGCCAGGCCAAGCCTGGTTGATCTATCTGACTGAAAGGAGTCAGACATGTGAATTGCTCGTTCAACATGTAGTCGCGGTCTGTCACGAGAG
>CAZKQY010000505.1:0-2393 GCA_964555005.1 uncultured Syntrophotalea sp.
AAATGCTCAGGGTGAGGATGTAGTAGCCGGTATCAGAACACCATTGCAGATCACCCTCGAAGGCGCAAAAAGATGGGGCGTGCTGCAGGGAATTTCAGAAGACCTCAGGGCCGAACAATACCCTTCACTCGAGGAGATCATGCCTAAAGCTTACAAAGAGCTGTTCAAAATACAGCGCAAGCTCGAAAATCATTACAAGGACATGCAGGACCTCGAATTCACCATTCAGGAAGGAAAACTCTGGCTGCTCCAGACACGTAACGGAAAACGTACCGGTACTGCCATGGTGAAAATTGCAATGGACCTGCTGAGAGAAAAAAAATTAAGCAAATATGAAGCCTTGATGAAACTTGAGCCCAACAAGCTCAACGAGCTGCTTCACCCGGTTTTCGATGAAAAAGCCCAAAAAGCTGCAAAAGTCATTGCCAAAGGATTGCCAGCATCACCAGGTGCTGCTACCGGACAAATCGTGTTCAATGCCGATGTTGCCCAGCAGTGGGCGCAGGAGGGCAAAAAGGTAGTTTTGGTGCGTATCGAAACCTCACCGGAAGATCTCGGCGGAATGGATGCTGCCGAAGGTATTCTTACAGCACGCGGCGGGATGACCTCCCACGCAGCAGTGGTGGCACGTGGAATGGGAAAATGCTGCGTTTCGGGGGCAGGCACACTTAAAATCAACTACAAAAACAGAACCCTCGAATCTGACGGATTGAAACTCAAAGAAGGCGAATGGATTTCGCTTAATGGTTCAACCGGCGAAGTGTTTGTAGGCAAAATAGACACCATTGATCCTGAATTGAGCGGCGACTTTAACGAAGTGATGGAGTTGTCGGACAGTATTGCCACCATGCTGGTGCGCACCAATGCCGACACACCAAAAGACTCGATCAAAGCACGTAATTTCGGGGCTCAGGGCATTGGTCTTTGCCGCACCGAACACATGTTTTTCGAAGGCGACCGCATCATTGCCATGCGCGAAATGATCCTCGCCGAAACCGAGGAAGGAAGAAGAGCAGCATTGGACAGGTTACTACCGATCCAGCGCCAGGATTTCGAAGGCATCTTTGAAGCCATGCAGGACCTTCCTGTAACGGTACGTCTGCTGGATCCGCCGCTGCACGAGTTTGTTCCCCACGATGAGAAAGGCCAGCAGGAAATGGCCGATGTTATGGGCGTGGATCTGGAAGTAATAAAATCCAAAGTGGACTCACTCAGCGAGTTCAACCCAATGCTTGGGCACCGTGGATGCAGACTTGGAAATACTTACCCGGAAATTACGGAAATGCAGGCAAGAGCGATTATTGAAGCTGCGCTCAACCTGAAACAAAGGGGCATTGTTGCCAAACCTGAGATCATGATCCCGCTTACCGGAGACTTAAAAGAAATGAAGATGCAGGAAGATATCGTTCGCGCTACAATCAAACAGGTCTTCAGTGAACGAAACGACAGCATTGATCATCTTGTTGGAACAATGATTGAGGTACCCAGGGCAACCCTGATGGCTGATGAAATTGCAAAATCAGCAGAATTTTTCTCATTTGGCACCAACGACCTGACGCAGATGACGTTCGGCTACAGCCGTGACGACATCGCCTCGTTCTTGCCCGATTACCTCGGCAAGGACATCCTGCATGTCGACCCGTTCCCATCGCTCGACACCACCGGTGTTGGGCAACTGGTGCAGATGGCGGTCGAGCGTGGGCGTGGCGCTAAGGAAGGGCTGAAGTGCGGCATCTGTGGTGAACATGGCGGCGATCCCGCCTCCATCCACTTCTGCCACCAGGTGGGGCTCGATTACGTCAGCTGCTCGCCCTTCCGCGTTCCGGTCGCTCGACTGGCCGCCGCCCAGGCAGCCCTCGCCAGCCAAGGCTAGGACCCGCCTCGTGACTCTCTCGGCCCAGCCGCCCGGCCTATCGATAAGCTTGGCGGCTGGCTAGGCTGTGGCTGCGGGGCGGAAGATGGTTGTCCCCCCCTATCTCAACCACACGACCGCTTTTCGCACCGCTCCCAGCGGCAAACATTCGCCGTTGATCCGGCGTGTGAAGCGCTAACAACTTCCCAGATAAGGCTCACACCACCATGACCAGCGTTACCGAGCGATACAATCAGGCCGAAAAGCTGAAGGACGAGGGGAACTACCAGCAGGCGATCGAGCTGCTTAAGGGAATCCTGCAGGATGAGCCCGAACACGTACTCTCCCATCTCGCCCTTGGCCGTCTCTACACGCACGCCGGGGAGCACGAGCTGGCGATTGAACATGGTGAGAGGGCCTGCCAACTCGAACCGGATGACGCCTTCAACTTCACCGCCATGAGCGTCACCTACCAGAAAGCTTGGGCGGGCACTGACAACCAGGAATACATCACTAAAGCCGAAGACGCGATGGCTCGGGC
>CAZKQY010000506.1:0-3574 GCA_964555005.1 uncultured Syntrophotalea sp.
TTCCGCCGTCAGTTCATATTTTTCGTGAGTGCGTGCCATGATTGGAACTATACCACAGCACATCCTTTAAACGAAAGAACTAACCGCACGGGACACTAGCAGCATGATAGAGACCACAGCAACCGCAAGCACAGCGACGAGGGGGAGGAGATTGCGCGGGTTGCTCGGTTTATTCATGGAGGGGGTTCCTTTTAGGCCAACCTGAAGAAAGAGGTCAGCTTAGCATTGACAGGTTCCGGGCCCGTTCAATGAGCCGGAGAACATGGAGGCAGGCCGGGTTTGGCCGTCTATTACAAAAAAGGCCGTACGCCGAATGATCTCCGGCGAACGGCTCTTTTTGATGAATATTGGTTTGAACTTGACCCGGCATATCCCTCACTTTGGCGATATGGCAATCCGATAATAAGTAAAAAGCAATTTATCCCACGGGAGCAGGACAGGTCAAGAATTAGATTTAAAATAACTGTTCTTTGGCGATCAGGGTCTGACTGCTGCGATAGGCCATCAGGTAGCGGCCATCTTCGCCGTAGTTGGTGGAATAAATCTGGGGTACCGGCTGTTGCTGCAGGTTGTCATCGATATTGACAAAGGTGAACAGGCAAGAGTTGGACAGAGCCTTGACGGTCTTCGGTTGGATAGCCTTCGGCTCAAGATAAGACCGACAGTTTCCCAGTTTCAGCTTGACATTATAACGGCGTTATCTTATTGAATTAATTAATTCTATTTGTTGATTATCGGTTTAGTTTGGTGGTGGCGGTTTGTTTGGTAGCGGTATGAGTCGGTTTTTATTCGGGAACGCCCCCTTTTTCCACCCTCGGTGTTAATCCGCACGCTTGCTCGTTGCGACCTACCGGCGGAGGCCGTGAGAAAAAGAGTGTTTTGCCGGGCTGGCAGAATTTGACAATCCTGCAGGGAACTAACCCCTGCCGCTGTTTGTTTTGCTAAGGGAGGGTCTGTTTGCATGAGATGCTTAAGGAGATGTCTGTTTGCTGGGACCCTGGCTGCAATCTTCGTTTTTTTTGCCGTAACACCTGGTATGGCGGAAGAACGCATCATCCAGGTTTCGCCCCAGGGGGCGGTGGCCGCCGGGCAGGATATGGTGCTACGAATCACGACCCTGGGTTTTTTGCCGCCGTCGGAGGCGACGCTTCATTATCGAACCCTCGGTCGCTCGGAATTTCTCAACCTGCCCATGACCAAGGATTCCGATGTTGCATTTTCTGCCATATTGCCGGGACAGCAATTATTGCCTCCGGGAATTGAATACTTTCTTGCGGTCAAGGACAGTCGGGGGCGAGTCTTTACCGCTCCAGAGCTTGATCCTCGGAAAAAGCCCTTCAGCTTCGCAGTTAATTTAGGTGGCGCCGCGTTTCACCAACTGGCCTTTCCCCGCATGGACGGTTCCAGGGTTGAAGGGCTGCAGCCGATCATTGTGGTCAAGCTGGCCGACATCGAAGGCTCGGACGGATGGTCCTCGCTGCGCCTGTTGGTGGATGATGTCGATGTTTCGCCTCTGGCCGTTGTCGCTGGTCGGGAGCTACGCTACACCCCGGAAACACCCTTTGATTACGGTCGGCATACCATCATTCTCGAGAGTATGGACGCCGCCGGTACCATTCTTCCCGCCCGCAGCTGGACCTTTGTGGTTCCTCAGTCGGAGTTTTTCGATAAGGCTTCAGCCACCGTTATGGTCGATGCTGAAGTCGGAGGTAAAATCTATAGCAAGAGCGGTAGTTCCGAGCCGGACTGGAAGATTCAATCCAGCGCCACTCTGAACTCGGTGGTCGAAAGTGGCGATTTTAAGGTCTCTCTTGACGCCAACGGCTGGCTCACCGAGCAGGAAGGAGCTGAGGAGACCGGGGATACCTTCAACCTGAATAATTATCTGCTGCAGATCGAATATCGCCGGCAGCGATTGGCTCTTGGCGACCTGAACGTGGAGGGTACCGAACTGATCAGTGAAAGCATCGCACGGCGTGGTGCGTTACTGGAACTCAATGTCGACGGCACCCAGGCTCAGGTTTTCACGGTGCGCAGCACTCAGGTGACCGGTTTCGACGACATGACCGGTTTGGATCGCTCCGATCAGAGGCTGGTCGGCGGGTCGCTGAAACAGGATCTGTTCGACGACGGGCGTCTGGTTGCCAAGGGCACTGTCATTATCGGTAAAAACGCCGAACCTGATGGCTATAACACCGGCACCATGGCCGCGTCCAGCAAAGGGCGGATCTACAGTGTCGCCGTTGCTGCCAGTCCCTGGGGAGAGACGCTCAATCTGAACGGCGAGTATGGCTTCAGCCGTTTTGACGAGGATACCACCGATAGCTACGGTTCCGATTCCGGTCGGGCTTGGCTTTTTCGGTACTCCGGCCGGGCAGACTGCTACGACTATGGCGGGGGTTACAAGTATCTGGGGCGGGATTTCCGCAGTATCGCCAATGTTACCGGAGTGGACAACCGCGAGGAGTATACCCTCTACGGCACAAAAACCTTCCGCGAGTCGAGCCTAACGACGAGCTTGCTTTACAACCTGGACAACGTGGAAAAAGATTCCGATTTGCCGGTTATCCGCAATACCAGTTTCGATCTGGCTTACAATCTGTTCAGGGCCGACTGGCCGAATATTTTTCTCAACGGCAATTTTACCTTTCAGGACAGCTCGGACGAGCCGAACGGGATCGATCCGGTCAAGAACTGCAGCCAGACTTTGGGTGGCGGTTTTTCCATCGTTCGCGATAAGTGGAACTTGATGCCTAGCTATATTTTTACCCGTTTTTCGGACGATTCCCCGGCCGACGCCGACGGTCGAACCCATCAGGCAACTCTTAATTTCGGCTGGCAACCTGATCAGTGGGTGTCTCTGAACCCCTCCGTATCTTATGGCCGCACCGATACCGGAAACAATGCGCCGGTGACGGAAACCTGGCAGGGTACCCTGGGCGGCACCTTTGTCTTCAGCGAAAGGCAGAATCTTTACCTGACCCTGTCCGTGCTCGACTCCCGGACCGATGATCACTCGGTGGAGACCATCAGCTATGACGGCGTTTGCCAGTACAACTGGCGTTTGGAGATCCCTTTTCTGGAAAAGGCGCAGAAAACCCTTTCCCTGCGGGGACGGTACAACCGGAACGACGACCGGGCCGGTGATGTTCTTGACGAGGATTATTCCCTCTTTTTATTGCTGAGCGTGGGTGGTTTGTCCCTGTCGCTTATCTGATCCGTCCTTGATGACACCTAAATATTGGAGCGTGCCATGATTGAAGATAGAGACGCTTTTTCCATTATCAGAATGTTTTCTATCCGATCCTTTTTTTTGCGTCTTGCCGGCCTACTGTTGGTGCTGGTTATTCCCACTGCTGCGGCGGCTCTTACGGTGACCGCGAACCCGCCCAGGGCTAATATTGTTTCCGAGGTGAACAGTTCGGTGCCGGTTTTTTATCGGGCTTTCCAGATCGATGCGCCAAACTTTTATGTCATGTCGCCGATGGGCTATTTTGAGACCGCCGAGGGTACCATTCTCGGCACCTTCAACCGGAGCCAGACCATTAACCTGGTCAACAATCAGGGGAGTGCT
>CAZKQY010000507.1:0-5013 GCA_964555005.1 uncultured Syntrophotalea sp.
GTTTTTACTTGGTCGCCAACCTGTACCGCTACCTCTTTCACCGCACCGGGAACACGAAAGCTGAGTTTTGATTCCACCCCCGCCCGAGCCATGCCGGAAAAGGTTCGTTTCAGCTGGCTGTTGCCCGGTTTGACCTTTTGGTACCGAATTGGTCGAATCAGTTCCGGTTGCCGGGCGGGTTCACTTCCACAGGCGAGCAGACATAGAGGCAACAGTAACACCAGCAGGGTGCGGTTTAGCATGGGGTATCTCTCCTTGAGGCCACAAGGTTTCTCGGGCCTAAATATAATTGGAAAACCGGTTTGGTCTGACCTGTTTTAACCGGGGCACGATCGGGACGACAGCTTCCTTAATGAGTCGGGTGGTTCAGGGTGTTGTAGAGGTGTCCCGATGCCAGAATGCTTCCAATCGACAAAACCAGTCTGCCCGTTGTTGAGGGCCGAGAAAAAAATCGAAACGACCGACGCCACGTTGAACTTCCATCAGATCAATAAAAAAGTCGTAGATAGAGCTGGCTGCCACGCTATCTGCGACCAGGGCGGCATTCTGGGCATCAATCAGTTCGATAATTGACACCAGGCCGCGGGAATAGGCATCCGTTACCAGCGCGAGATTTTTATGGGCGGCGGTAGCACCCTGAACCGATAGGCGGATGATCGTTTGAGACGCTCGTATCCGCTGCAAGCCCGAACGGATGCGCTGTTCAAGCCGGTCAGACAATGCCTGACGTTCGATGCGCAGCTGTGCCAGTTGTTCATTGGCCTGCTGCAATTCAGCGCTCCGGCCGCCGCCGGTGAACAGGGGCAGGCTCAGATTGAGGCCGACGTTCCAATCCGTGTCGTTGGCTTGGGGTATTTCGATGGGCAGGCTGCCGGTGAAGGGAGAATCGACTCCGGCTCCCCCTTCATATAGATGCAGGTTGAGGCCGGCTTGCAGGGAGACTTCCGGGGCCCAGAAAGAACGACGGGCTGCCAAGCGGATGCGGTTTTGGGCGTCGATGGCCCGATCAATACGCTTCAGTTCCGGTATTTCAGCCAGACCTTCCTGAACCATGAAGTTGCGATAACGGGCAAAGGCAGCGGGAGTCGCCAGATAGGGTTCCAGCCGTCGACTGGAAACCAGAAATTCAGGGGCACCCAGATCGATTTCCGCCGTGCTGAAGGTTTCTTCTGTCGGGCGCTGCAGCAGACGGTTAAGATCCATTTCGGCCAAGGAGCGTTGGGTGGCTGCTTGCACAACCGCCTTGCGATCCTGGGCAAGTTGGCTCTCCCAGCGATAGACCTCGGCAGGGCCGCTAAAACCCACGGTTTGCCGCCGACGGGCCAGGGTAAGGTTGGAGCGGGTGACCCGCAGATTGTTGGCCTGGATGGTTTGCAAGGTCTTGGCGCGCAGCACATTGAGGTAGCCGGTTGCCGCCGCCTGAACGATATCGAAGCGCAGTTGCCGCCGTTCCTGTTGCCGGCCCTGCTGTTGTAGCCCCTGTACCTGAAAATTGGTCCGTCGCGATTCTGAATAGATGGATTGTTCCAATACCAGACCTGCAGATACAGATCGTTCAGCCTGGCTGCCGAAGCTTGCTTCAGCCCGGTCTTTATCGACAAGCAGCCCGTTGGCGACGAGGGCCAGTTGGGGCAGCAGGGTTGAACGGGCTTTACGTACCTTGGCTTCGCCGGCAGCGATGCGGCGGTCGGCCGCTGCCAGGTCGAGATTGATGCTCAAAGCCTCTTTGACAGTTTCGGCCAGGGTCAATTTACGGGTCGGCTCATCGGCTTCTTCGGCGATCAGCTCCGCTTCGATAAGTTGTTCCCAGGTTGGAGAAAATCCGATGGCCCGGGCAGTGCGCATGTTGATACTCAGTCGGTCTTCCTGGGAGAAAAAGACCGGCAGGTCGCCGGGGTTCTTGCCCAGCAGGATGCTCTGGATCGTCAGGGCGGTGCGGCGGGCCAGGCGGGGAAAATCCGATTCAGGCGCGGAGCCGGCCAGGATTCCCTGTTGTACTTCGTTATGTCCAAAGTAGGAAAAACTCGGCAATTTTCGTAATTTGAGCCCCTCTATCAAGATTTGAAGTTCTGCCGGCGGCAGGCGCAGTAGAGGGGTTATATAAACCGCGTCGATATCTTTTGGCAGGGCCGCAAGGACGGCCTTTGCCGAAGTGTCGACCGTAACAGAGGTCGTGGCGATGCCTTTATCGGCCAGATTGGCAGCTAACTCGTCTCTAAGGGCGGGAATGGCTTCAAGGTAAGGGCGGTTGGACAGAACCGCTAGTCGTTTAAAAGGTAATAACTCGCTAAAGGCCTGAAGGTCCCGCAGGATCGGTGAGGGTGAGGCCAGGTAGCAGAAATTAGTCACTCCGCTGGCTTCCTGCAACAATGGATAGTCTTGTATGGCGCGGTCAACGGTAAAGGGTGCCACCGTTGGTTTGGGCAGCGGTCCGCGGTGGGCCAAGTCGTGGGAGGTCAGAACGCCAATGGCTATCAGTAGATCGACTTCCGGATCGTTGAATAGTTTGTCGGCGGCAATTTTAACTCCCGCCATGGTCCAGTTTCCGGTGATGGTTTTGTCGGCAGGAAAACTGACCGGGAATTCGCCGCTGGTTAGGGCGATAATTTCTGTTTTGAATAGTTCAAGCAGCGGGTCGTTTCCGGCCCAGGGACCATCCATGATTACGCCGATTCGCAAGGGAGCGGCGTTGGCCGGAAGGGCCATGAACAGCAGAGCCACCAGCCAGGCTACCAGGCAGATCATGCGACCCGAATGAGTGAAAAAGTTCGGCGCGGCCGTATTGCGCATCGTTTGGCTGGCCATGGTGATATGTCCTTTCAGGGCGCTTTGCTGGGTTGCAGGAGGAAGTCCTGCTGACGTTTGAGCCCAATATTGATAATATATTTAGAGAACTAACAAAAAAATCAGTGCAGAGCTTTTTCCATTAATTCCAGCAGCTGTTTGAACTCGCCATCGGTAAGCAGGCGATGAATGCCGTCCACGTACTCCCGTCGCGAGTCCTCATAGGCTTCGGCAATCTGCTTGCCGGATTCCGTCAGATAGATATGAAAAACTCGTCGGTCGTTTGCCGATTGTTGCTTGTAGACATAGCCCTGATCGATCAACTTGTGGATAATCGAGGTGACGGCCGGTTTGCTGAGTTTCAGGACCTGAGCCATGTCGGTAAAGGTCAGGTTCTGATTTTGATTGATCACGCTGATGTATTGAAACTGGATAAGGTTGATTTCAGGCGCGCCGATTTTTTTTAGTTTGGCTACCTTGGCGTTGACCAGTGCTTGGCCGACGCGTTCGATGATCTCGCTCATTCTTTTTTTTTCAGTCATAGACCTTGCCCGAAAATTAGTTAGTTAAGTAAACGAAGTATCTAGCTTGGCACATGGTTTGTCAATCGGGATCTTTATCGTTTGGGAAAAAAGGAAGGATGAGCGATTCGGTGTTTGTCAGAAAAGCAAAGGGCTGGTTTTTACCACGAAAATCACGAAGAAAAGGCAAAATCGAATTTATGGTTACCTTCGGGTTTTTCGTGGTAAAAAAAATGGGCTGAGAGAGTATTGCAGGTGTTGGCAATTTAAAATATTGTCGAAGGACAGTTGTTGCCCTGAATTTTGAAAAACAGGCCCTATTGAATCAAGGAGGGCAGAGGGCGCAGGTGGAGCGAAACAGGGTGGTACTAAGGTAGCGGTCGCCCCGATCGGGCAGCAGGGTGACGATGGTGCCTTTGGTCATCTGCTTGGCCAAGCGCAGAGCCCCGGCGACTGCCGCGCCGCTCGACATGCCGGCGAACACGCCTTCCCTGATGGCCAGTTGCCGGGCCGTTTCGAAAGCTGTTTCGTCGTCGATGACGATCTTGCCGTCGAGTTGCGACTCATGGTAGATGGCGGGTACGATAGCTTCCTTCATGTTTTTCAGCCCCTGTACCTTGTGGCCCAGGGTTGGTTCGACGCCAATGATTTGAATGCAGGAATCCTTTTCCTTGAGATAGCGGCTTATGCCCATCAGGGTGCCGGAGGTTCCTATGCCGGCCACAAACATGTCGATCTTGCCGCCGGTCTGGGCGTAGATCTCCGGCCCGGTGGTAAAATAGTGGGAAAGAGGATTGTTCTCGTTTGTGTATTGGTTGGGCATGTAATATTTGTTTGGTTCTTCGGCGAGAATCTGGTGAGCCAGGCGGATGGCACCGTCCGTTGCTTGGGCCGGTGGTGACAGGATTACTTCTGCGCCGTAGGCTTCGAGCACCGCCCGCCGTTCGCTGCTGACGCAACCGGGCATGATCAGCTTGACCCGGTAGCCCTTGGCGGCACCGATCATGGCCAGGGCGATGCCGGTGTTGCCGGAGGTTGGCTCAAGCATGATTTTACCCGGTCGCAAGGCACCCGATTCCTCGGCTTTTTGCAGCATAAAGTTGGCCGGACGATCTTTGACGCTGCCGCCGGGGTTGTTGCCCTCCAACTTGGCGAGGATTCGCACCCGTGGATTGGAGTGCATCTGGCTCAGTTCCACCAGTGGCGTGTTGCCGATGGCGGACCACAGGCTGAGTTTGTTGTCGATAATTTTCATGGGTTTATCCTCAAGGCTTAGTGAAGGCCAGGTGAATTTATGATAACCGCGCCATCTTACCCAAGGGGGCGGGAGAAGGCAACGGTGATTTTGTTTTCGGCGGATTCGACTCGTTGGGTTGGTTTGTGGCTGCAGCCATCGGCAGAGGGTAGTGCAGCGACGCTGCAGGGGCGGTGCTGCAGATGCGTTGTTGGTTTTTAAACCCAGCAGCCCCTGCGGCCACAGTTGGGAAGGGATTTGGACCGATCGTTTGTGCAGCCACCTTTCGGAAGAGGGGCCGCGCAAAGAAATTGCGACCGCTATAGGATGGCATCAGGCTTATTAACCTTCTCCTTATCGGCGCGACGGTATGCTCCACGCAGTGGCAGCCATTTTTGCTTACTTTTGTTGATGGCATCGTAAAAACTCAGGCGGCCAATTTCAGGATCGATCGGTCGCAACACTGAAATTTTC
>CAZKQY010000508.1:0-3738 GCA_964555005.1 uncultured Syntrophotalea sp.
TTTGCTGTCACGAGACGTGAGCACGTTAAGCTCTGCAGCACGTCGCCTGGATGAGAAAGTTCGTGAGAACAATGATCTGGCCAGAATAAAAAGAGAACTAGCCGAAAATCTTGCAATCTTGCAATCTTGCAATCTTGCAAGCCTGACACCCATGGCACATTTTGCAAGCCTGACACCCATGGCACATTCAATCTTGCAAGCCTGACACCCATGGCACATTTATAGATATCGTATTGTAACCCTCCCTTAAGATAGGGCCAGCAATTTTTAGAGTTTTCCCGCATACTCAACCACAAAAGAGAGGGCTCACAGGTGCGGAAATCTTGATTTAAAGAAACACAGATCGTCAAAATACTTAAAGAGGTCGAAGCCGGGCGTACCGTCAAAGACATTTGCCGCGAGCATGGTATTTCGGATGCGACTTACTACAACTGGAAATCTAAATATGGCGGCATGGAGGCCGCCGACATCAAGCGCCTAAAAGACCTTGAGGAGGAGAACCGCAAACTCAAGCAGATGTTTGCCGACCTCAGTCTTGAAAACAGGGCGCTCAAAGATGTCATCGAAAAAAAACTTTAACGCCGACGGAAAAACGCAGCCTGATCATTTACGTTCGACAGGAACACGCTTTAAGCCAACGAGCAGCCTGTCGGGCGCTGTCCTTAAGTCGATCGGTTTATGTTTATCGACTGGACCCAAAAAAGGATCAGCCTGTGATCGATCTGCTTGAGGAACTTGCTGAAAAATATCCTCGCTATGGCTTCAGCAAGCTCCTTGAACTTATTCGTCGGCGTGCCCATAGGTGGAATCACAAGCGCGTCTACCGTGTTTATTGCCATCTGAAACTAAATTTTTGCCGCAAGAGCAAAAAGCGGTTACCGAACCGAAACCCGGAACCCTTGTCGGTACCAGACCAGATCAACCAGTGCTGGTCCATCGACTTTATGAGCGATGCTCTTTGGTGTGGGCGTCGATTCCGAACCTTTAACGTGCTGGATGACTTCAATCGCGAGGCACTTGCGATTGATATTGATTTAAACCTTCCGGCGCAAAGGGTCATCCGCACGCTGGACCGGATTGCTGGATGGCGAGGTTATCCGGCAAAGCTGCGTATGGATAACGGGCCGGAGTTGATTTCGCTGAAGCTGGCCACCTGGGCCGAAGACCACGATGTCGAACTGGAGTTCATCAAACCCGGCAAGCCGACTCAGAATTCATTTATCGAACGGTTTAATCGTACCTATCGCAACGAGATCCTCGATCTATACATCTTTCATCGGCTATCAGAGGTTCGAGAAATAACCGACAACTGGATCATCGAATATAACGAAATCAGGCCTCACGATTCGCTGGGAAAACTGACGCCGAAAGAATATCTAGCAGCACAATATTTGCCGGAAACCTCTATTTATCGGTGGCCCTAAAAGAGGGAGCTTTACACTCAATCGTTGCCGATTGGCCCAAAAAGTATTAACCTTTCCTCCTAAACTCCAATAACCTGTTGTTGAATTTTCATATAAACGGGCAGCATAACAGCAGTTCAGCCCACCGCGACTTTTTATGGCAGCTTCGCGCCGTAAAAACTCTAGACCGTTAAACCGTGCCCCGGTAGCCAGGTTCTGGGGAAATATGGACTCTATGCTTACACACGCAATTACCGTATTTATGGCGTTCTTCGCCATAATGAATCCCATTGCCGGCGTGCCGGTTTTCCTTAGCCTAACGAGGGGCGATGATGAGCGGACAACTAGAAGCGTGGCATTAAGATCGCTGTTAATCGCGTTTGCTATTGTTGCCTTGTTCTCTATAGCTGGAAAAGTGATTTTTGACGTGTTTGGTCTCACTCTGCCCGCATTTCGAATTACCGGCGGGATTATTGTGTTCTTTATCGGCCTGCATATGCTGCAAGGCAACCAATCAAGCGTTCAACAGCCAAGCGCTGAGGACAAGCGTAACTCACGAGAAGCAGCGCTCAGTGTCGCAATCTCACCCTTGGCGACGCCATTACTCGCGGGCCCGGGTACGATCGCAACTGCAATGAACTATTCACTAGGTGGCGGCATCGCCGCCATGATCGTGACCGTCTCCGTATTCGCTGTTCTTTGCGTAATCACCTATTTGTTCTTTATCTTCGGCGAGAAGCTAGTCGGCTACCTCGGGACTAGCGCTCTGGGAGTAATTACTCGTATGATGGGGCTTATCCTCGCCGCAATTGGAACGCAAATGGTGATAGAAGGACTGCGTGGGGCCTTTGATCTCGCGGGTTGACACACCAATTGGATCAGCAGTTGAGTTTTTTTTCGCTAGACGGCCTATCGGATAAGGATGGATAGCGCGAGTACCCCTATTCCCTGACACTATGAGAAGACCTTTAAGGAGACAATATCATACAGCTGAAAAAAGCTCTGATTGCATCGGTCAGGAACAAATGTTCGGATAGTTTATCCGTTAAGATAAAACATTTTACTCAACTTTCGCAGGCGGAATAATGTCTTAACATATTGAAATAAATAAACAAAAGCATCACCAACTGTAGTAAAATAGGTTATCGCCAAACAACCTGTCACTTACAAGGAGATGATGCTTTGGATCAGATTGTAGCAGAGACTGTTTCATGTCAAAACCAAATTAATTCGTTCTTTGACAATCAGCGTATCGCACTATTACTGAAGCAAAGCAACATGGCCAAGCAGGCTGGCATTGCACCCGTTGTGGTGATGCGGATGATCTTCAGCCTGGTTTTTACCGGCAAGAATCTTTTCCGCTATCTGCAGGCCGATGCTTCTGGCAGTGAGGTCGGCAAGGACACCGTTTATCGCTTCCTCAATTCGGTCAATACCAACTGGCGCAAGTTCCTGCATTTGCTCTGCGTCGCAGTCCTGAACAAAAAGATTCTGCCTTTGACGTCAATCGATACGCCCAAGGTTTTCATTGTTGATGACTCGCTCTACAACCGCAATCGGAGCAAAAATGTCGAGCTTCTGGCGCGTGTCCATGACCATAACGACAATCGTTACTACCGCGGTTTCCGCTTACTGACCCTGGGTTGGTCAGACGGCTCAAGTTATTTGCCGGTCTCGTTCAGTCTGCTCAGTTCTGCTAACCAGAAAAATCGTCTGGCACCCATGGCTGAGGTTGATAAGCGGACCAACGGTTTCAAGCGTCGGGCCGAAAGTGTTCGCAAATCCCCCGATATGCTTAAGCAGCTGGTAAAACAAGCTCACGATAGCAACATCAGGGCCGATTATCTGCTTTTTGACAGCTGGTTCGCTTTCCCTGCGACAATCATTGGGCTGCTTGAACAAAAACAGCAAGTCATCTGCATGCTCAAGTCGGCTAAGACTAAATACGGCTATAAGGGGTTCGACCTCACCCTCAATGAACTTTACAAGAGTGTCCGCAAACGCTGTGGACGGGCGAAGATTCTGGCATCGGCCCTGGTCGAACTGGGGACGGATTCCGCCAACGAGACTGTCATGGCCAAAATCGTCTTTGTTCGTGCTCGCGGTACCAAAAAGTGGCTGGCGCTCTTATCGACCGATGTCGAACTGGCCGATGAAGAGATCGTCAAACTCTACAAGCGACGCTGGGATATTGAGGTGTTCTTTAAGATCTCAAAGAGCTATTTGCGCCTTGCAGAAGAGTTTCAGAGTCGCAGTTACGATGCGCTGGTTGCTCATACAACGATTGTGTTTGCCCGCTACATCATGCTGGAGTTAGCCAGACGTTCGACAAGTG
>CAZKQY010000509.1:0-3013 GCA_964555005.1 uncultured Syntrophotalea sp.
TGTTTTTTGCCCCTGACGCGGAATCCAGATATCAGCAAGAATTTCGGAACCCGTCATCGCGCCGCTATCGGGTTGACCGAACTGGTCGATGCTGTGGCCATCGTAGTGTCCGAGGAGACTGGCAAGATTTCCGTTGTGGTAGGGGGGCGTATTACTCGTGATCTCGATTCCACCGCTCTGACCCGGGTTCTCAAGCGGTTGCTGGAGCCACGAGGGAGTAAGAAAAAGGCCAAGTAATATGTTGAAAAAACTCACCGAAAACTGGGCTCTTAAGTTGTTGGCCCTGGTCTTTGCTTGCATTCTGTGGTTTTTTGTCACCGGTGAGCAGAAGCTTGAGCGCTCTTACGCGGTGCCCCTTGAGCTGAAGAATATACCGGCCGGCATGATGGTGGCTAACGATATCCCGAGTATGATTGACGTGCGCATCAGCGGCCCCCGCACGCTGCTGATGAACCTGCAGTTGCAGGATATCGGCATTGCGGTCAATCTTAAGGATTTAGCGCCGGGCCTGGCAACCCTTAAACGCCTCGAAGAGCGTCTTAATCTGCCCGGTCCCCTCAAGGTGACGCGCCTGTCGCCATCCTACATCGATGTCAAGCTGGAACGGATCGTCAGTAAAAATGTACTGGTTAAACCACAGCTAAGAGGTAAACCGGCTGCCGGCTATCGTGTGGCGACGGTGCACAGTGTTCCGCCGCGGGTACTGGTCGAGGGGGCTGAGAGTGAAGTGGCCGGGCTCGACAGCGTTGCTACGGAGATTGTGGATATCGCTGATGCCCTGGAAACCCGCATGGAGAAGGTCTTCCTGGTTTATCCGGGACGCTACAGTAATATCAAGAACCAGTTCGCCGTCGAGGTTGAAATCGTTATTGAGTCGACGTCAAAACAGTAATAGTATTTAAGCTCAGGAGTTTGCCCGTTATGAAAAAGAAATTGTTCGGTACCGATGGGGTGCGGGGGGTAGCTAATATCCATCCCATGACCACCGAAATTGCTATGCAACTCGGCCGGGCCATTGCTTATATTTTTAAACAGGATGATCGACGGCACCGTATCGTGATCGGTAAGGACACCCGGTTGTCCGGCTATATGATTGAAAACGCCCTGGCTTCGGGGATCTGTTCCATGGGAGTCGATGTGCTGCTGGTCGGTCCGTTACCGACCCCGGGGATCGCCTTTATTACCTCTTCCATGCGGGCTGATGCCGGGGTAGTGATTTCCGCTTCACATAATGCCTACCAGGACAACGGCATTAAATTTTTTAGCGGCGACGGTTTCAAACTGCCCGATGAGACTGAGCTGGCCATCGAGGAATTGATTTTTTCCAAGGAGATAGATTCCCTGCGTCCTATCGCCGAAAAGGTTGGCAAGGCTTATCGTATCGATGACGCCGTTGGTCGCTATGTGGTTTTTTTAAAAAACACCTTTCCTAAGGAACTCGATCTTATAGGGCTCAAGATTGTTCTCGATTGCGCCAATGGGGCTGCCTATAAGGCGGCTCCGGCGGTGCTGAGGGAACTTGGTGCCGAGGTGGTATTGCTTGGAGCTTCTCCCAACGGTACCAACATCAACGCCGGCTGTGGTTCCATGCATTCGGAGGTGATTTCGGCGGCGGTCAAGGAACATAAAGCTCATCTTGGTATGGCCCTGGACGGTGATGCCGACCGGGTTATTTTTGTTGACGAGAATGGTCGCGAGGTAGATGGCGATTATATTATGGCGATCTGCGCCAACGACTTGATCAAGCAGGGCAAGTTGGCTAAGAACACCTTGGTTGCTACGGTTATGAGCAATATGGGCCTCGATATCGCTATTCGTAACGCTGGTGGCCAGATCGTCAAGACTGCCGTTGGCGATCGCTACGTTGTGGAAGAGATGCGTCGTAATGGTTATAATGTTGGCGGAGAGCAGTCGGGGCATATGGTGTTTCTCGATCATAATACCACCGGTGACGGCATGATTTCGGCTCTGCAGGTACTGGCCATCATGCAGCGTTCCGGTAAGCCCCTTTCGGAACTGGCCTCGATTATGACGGCTTTGCCCCAGGTGCTGGTTAACGTTAGGGTTGATAAAAAGCGTCCGGTCATAGAAGTTCCAGCGGTGGCCAGAAGTATTGCCGCCGCTGAGGAAAAGCTGGCGGAAACGGGAAGGGTGTTGATTCGTTATTCCGGTACCGAACCTTTGATGCGAATTATGCTGGAAGGTCAGGACGAATTACAGATCGCCGCTTTGGCTCAGGATATTGCCACTGCAGTGGAACAGCATATGTGCTGTAAAAATCAGGAGGCATAACATGATCACTCTCGGAGTCAATGTTGATCATGTTGCCACTGTTCGTCAGGCCAGAGTTATTGATGAGCCCGATCCGGTCACAGCTGCAGCCCTTGCCGAACTGGCCGGTGCTGAGTGCATTACCGTGCATCTGCGAGAAGATCGTCGACATATTCAGGATCGGGATGTGGAGATTTTGCGCCGAACGGTCAAGACACGTCTTAATTTGGAAATGGCCGCCACCGAAGAAATGATCGGTATTGCCCTTAAGATACTGCCCGACTCCGCGACCCTGGTGCCCGAAAAGCGTGAAGAGTTGACCACTGAAGGGGGGCTTGACGTGGTACGTCTGTGCTCCACCCTTGACGAGCGGGTTGCAACTCTGCGCCAGGGGGGGATTCTGGTCAGCCTGTTTATCGACCCCGATCTGGATCAGGTCAAGGCTTCTTATCGGGTCGGCGCTCAGGCCATCGAGTTGCACACCGGAAGCTATTGTGAAGCCCGAGATGATGCCAGCCGCAAGTTGGAGTTAGAAAAACTGGGGACGGCTATTCGGGCCGGCAAAAAACTTGGTCTGCAGGTCAATGCCGGGCATGGGCTCAATTACGTCAACGTGCGGGAGGTGGTTGCCCTTGGTGGGATCGCTGAACTGAATATCGGTCACAGTATTGTGTCTCGGTCGATTTTTGTCGGCATGGAACGGGCTGTGCGGGAAATGAAGGCCCTGCTCAACCCTCCGGTG